>JALXCG010000693.1 GCA_026991065.1 Gemmatimonadota bacterium
CCTTCATCAGCCCCTATGTGCGTGATCGCGACATGGCTCGACGGATTGCCGGTGGAGCGTTCATCGAGGTCTATGTTTGCCCGCCTTTGGAAGTATGCGAAGAGCGCGATCCCAAGGGGCTCTACAAAAAGGCACGCAGCGGTGAGATTCCCAATTTCACCGGTATCAGTGCCCCCTACGAAGCGCCGCCCTCGCCCGAGCTGGAGATCAACACCGGTGAGATGACGGTTGAAGAGGCGGCCGAGAAAGTTGTCGCATACCTGCGGGAGCATGGCATCATCCGCTGATGTCGCTTGGTCCCATGATGGGCGGATCTGCGCGTGCAAGGTGAACTGGGCACTCGGGAAGAGATTGTTCGAACTTGCGCGCGCATGTACGAGCGCGGTTACATCGTTGCCGGAGACGGCAACGTTTCGGTGCGCGTGGGGCGTGACCGGGTTGTGGTAACACCCGCCGGCGCGCACAAAGGGATGTTGCGGCCGGCCGATCTGGTTCTCACCGATCTGCGCGGTGTTCCGTTGCGGGGAGGAAGCCCCAGCAGCGAAATGCGCATGCATGTCGAGGTCTATGCGCGCCGGCCCGAGGTGCGTGCCGTGGTTCACGCGCACCCACCCCATGTGTTGGCGTTCAGTGTCGCCGGGCAATCACTGGGGCAGTGTATTTTGCCGGAAGTGGTGTTTGCCTTGGGGCGCGTCGCGCAAGCCGGCTATGCGACTCCCACCACCAGCGAGGTTCCACGGATCATCGCCGAGCATGTGGCCCGGAGCAACGCATTGATTCTGGATCGCCATGGGACCCTCACCCTGGGCGAGGATCTGGCGGCAGCCTTCAACCGCCTGGAAACGCTGGAGCACACCGCCAAGATCACCTGGCTGGCTCGCGCCCTGGGGCCGATCGCACCCCTGCCGGCGGAGGAGGTGAAACGGCTCCACGCGCTGGCCGAGGGGATCGGGCTCCAGCGAGCCTACCCGGACTGTGCCGGCTGCGACGTTTGCTCGGGGACCGAAACAGGCGGGACGACGCCATCGGGGTAGCCCGGCAGTGCACGGGCGCTTTGTGCCAGCGGCACACGCCACCGCGAACACCGGAAGTGCTTGCGAGTGGCAGTGGGCCGGTAAGTTGCCGCGCCTGCCCGCACCAAAGCGAAGCTACTTGAGCAGGAGCATGGAGCGCTCGATCACCTGTCCCTCGGCCTGCAGGCGGTAGAGATAGACACCGCTGGCCAGGTTTTCCGGTTTCCACCCGATGGTGTGGCGCCCGGCCTGGTGAACGCCGTCGGCCAGCGTGGCGACTTTGTGACCGGCGAGGTCGTAAACGCTCAGATTGACGGGTGACGCCTCGGTCAGTTCGAAAGTGATCGCCGTGGAGGGGTTGAACGGGTTGGGCGCGTTCTGGCGCAACGCGATCTTGCTTGGGGCGGCCGGCGCCTGCGGGTTCTCATCGGCGATGCCGACCAGTGCCGGATACCAGTCGTCGAGTTCCAGTTCAAGTGTCGGGTTGGTGTCGTCCATCTCGAAGGTCAGATTGGCGAAGCAGTCGTTGCCGTAAAGGTTGCGCAGATCCTGCCACATCCAGTGGGTGGCGTCATCCCAGGCGGTGCAGGGATCGCCGAGAATGTCGAAGCGCTCAGGCTTGGTGTCGGCGTGGGCGCGGTATTTGTAAGCGATGGTTCCCTTGGGTGTGGTGCCGGCCGGGAAGAGGAGCGATACAGACCAGGTGCCGTCGCCGTTGTCAACGAGTTGGGTGTTGTCGTCGTCCCAGTTCAGGGGCGCTGCGGCGCCCCGGATCGCCATCTGATCGATGGTGCAGGTCGCGCAGTCATCATTTTCCAGGACGTTGAAGGTGACTGTCACATCCTGTGATGTGAAACCGGCGAAATCATTGAAGTAGACCAGATCCAGCACCTTGTCTTCACCCTCGAAGAGGAAGGTGCGGTTGTTGATGCTTTCCCAGGTCAAGTCACCCCCCGAGACAATGACGTATTTGAACTCGACCGTGGTACCGGCGTTGGAATTGTCGAAATCCAGAATGGTCTCATAGACCCCCGGGTTGAGAACACTCTCGGTCAGTACATTGTCGCTGAACCAGTCCAGCGGAGCGACGCTGCCGCGGACAACGACCTGGTCGCCGCTGCCGGGATCGAACGCACCGATCTCCTCCTGGGCGGACATGTCCACCTGGAAGAGCACCGCGGATGTGTCGGCCAACGCGACCGTCGATGAGGCTGCCAGCGCAACCGCCATGAGCGTTAACATCTTTTTCATCATCTACCTCCGGTTAGCCTCTGGTCGCACTCGTGGAGCGATTCCTTCCTGCGAACCAGTGCCTGTCCAAGAATCGAAATCCGCTCGAAGCGGGCTGGTGAAGTGCCGAAGAGGTCAGAACTCCAGCCCGAGCGTGAAGAATTGAGTGGTGTCGAGACGCCCATAGTCCGCCCAAGCATAGTCGATTCGCAGCGCGCCGAAACCGCGAATCTCCCAGTTGATCCCGGCGCCGGCGGTGAGCCCGCCTTCTACCGCGTCATCCCGCTCAATGTCGAAGCCGACCCGTTCGGCCAGATTGCGCGGGCTCAGGTGATTCCAGCCCAGTCGCACAAAAAGGATTCGCGACAGGGCTGCTTCCAGACCCAGGTTGAGCGACTCCAGGTTGTCGTTCGGATGGATGGCATCAATCGCGGCGCGGATCGGCAAAACCGTGGATTGCAGAAGATCCAGAGCGATCCCCGCGCGGAAGGTGAGCGGCAGATTCCAGGAGTTGACGTCGAGATTGGCCGGGGTGTTTTCGTTGTTGCCATCGACACCGCCATCCAGGTCCTTGGTGGTGAGCAGGTCCAGGCCATTCATCTGCATTCGCGTGCCGAAGTTGGAGATCGCTGTTCCGATGGTGAGGTTTCGCCACGGGATGCGGTAGAGCGTGCCGATGTCCAGGGCCCAGCCGTCGGCTGACTCATGCCAGATCGACTGGTGGACATATTTGGCCTGCCCGCCGATGGAGAAGCGGTCGGTGAGCGAGGTCGCATAGGAGAGGGCAAACGCCAGATCACGGGGTGTGAAATGTTCGCCGGTTCCCTCCTGCTCCAGCACGGTCGTCACCTCCATGCGGCCGGCATCCAGGAGCGTCAGTGAAGCACCCGCGGTTCCACCGGCGATTCCCGGCAGCACCACGCTGGCGTATTCGAAGTTGATCCCGGCGAGCCACTCGGCGTGTTGAAAGAGAAGTTGGGGGCGTTCCAACTCGGCCACGCCGGCAGGATTCCAGAACAGAGCGCTGGCGTCGTCGGCAACTGCGGAGAAGGCGCCCCCCATCGCGGTTGCGCGGGCGCCGATTCCCAGGGTGAGAAAGGGCGCGGCCGTGGTCCCGACATTGGTCTGGGCCGCGGCAGCGGGGAGCAAGGTGAGTGAACTCAGAGCCATCGCTCCGAGCCCCAGGGCCCGGGAGAAGGCCCGCCGGCGCCGGCGGTGGCTAGGCATCGAATGGAGGAAAAAGCGCGTCATTTGATCACCGCGAATTTGCCGATATGCTCACCGTAGCCCGGTGCATCGACATGGTAGAGGTAGACGCCGTAGGCGATATCCAGATTGTCGCGAGAGCGGAGGTTCCAGTAGGCGAAGCCGCTCATGTCGCCGCTGTCTTGATGCTCGATCGTATCCACCAGCTCGCCGCGGATCGTGTAGATGCGAATGGTTGCCGCCGGTGGCAAGTGGGTAAACATGATGCGCCGCTCGCCACGCTCCTGGCCGATGCTGCCGGCCGGCTCCAGCGCATTGCCGGCGACGTAGGGGTTCGGCACCACCTTGATGGCGGAGAGATCGTAGTTGCTGTTTTGCGCGCTGGCTTCGGCCGGCGAGGTCTGCAAGAGGTAGAGATCGCCGTCCTCGCCGCCGCGGAAGGGGATGGTGGTGTGGGCGGTGTAGACCGCGCCGTCCGGAGGCGCCGCGCCGCCGCCGTCGTCGATCGCCAGGCTCCAGGTGGCGAGCAGCGTGTCGGGGTGCGCGGGGTCGGGTTGGAGCAGAATGATCTGGTCTCTCGGGTCAAGCACACCATCCTCCGACCCCAATTCCCACCAGGCGAAAGCGACCGGTCTCTCAACCCCGCCGGTGACGTCGACCACATTGAAGTGGGTATCCACAGCCGGGAGGACAATCGAACCCACCAGATCCTGGACCTCGAACTCGGTCGCGCGGCCGGAGATCTGGTCGGTAATGCGCAACTCGAAAACCCCGGGCCAGGCATGCCCGTGAGTGCGGCGGAAATTGAACACGCGCGGCTCCACCGTGTAGACATCGACCGGCGCGTTGCGCCAGGTGGAGAGCGAGTCGATGGCTTCCACCGGCCCCTGCCCCTCCATGGCCAGGCGAATGCCATCGAAGAAGTCATCCGTCGGACCGCCGGTGACGCGCCGGGAGTTGCGGACCAGGAGCGAGTCGCTGTCCAGGTCGCGCACTGAGTAGCCGGCCGTCATGCGCGCGCGGAGCGTGTCGCCGTCCCAGTAGGTCGTATCGCTGAAACTGATTTCGTAATTGGCGCTGCGCACCTTGGTGGGATCGACAATGTCGACCCTGAGGGAACCGGTCGCGCTGCCCGCCTGATGCTCCAGCAGGTCCACCGTCGCGTCGGAAAACCCACCGGCGACGGTTCCCGGCGTTGCCGCCACCGTATTCTTGTCGAAGAGCAGCACCCCCCCCTCCAGTTCGGTGATCGACTTGGTGGTCTCCGCCGGTTGGATCAGCTTTTCCACACTGCCGTGATCGTAGGCCGTGACCGCGTAGTAGTAGGTGCGACCGTTGACCACGTCGGTGTCTTCATAGACATATTGCAAGCCGGTGTCCTTGCCGAGGAAGAACTGCAGCCCGCGCCCCTCGATCGGGATCTCGAAAAAGTCGAAACGACCGTCGATCAGATCGAACTGTGCGATCGGCTTGGAGAATGTCTTGCGCCCTTTGGCATCGGTGATGGTGAAGCTCTCATTGAAGAAGGGTTCGGTGGAGCGATAGATCTTGTAGCCCTCGAAATCGCGTCCGAGAACATCATCGACGCTGTTTTCCGAGTCCTTGCCGTCCCAGTAGAGCGTGACCTTGCTGGAATCCGCCACCGCCCATACTGTGGGCAGTGCCGGTGGCCGCGCGAAATTGTAGTTGTCGTCGTAGATCTTCTGCGCCGTGCGCTTGTTGTTGACGATGTCCTCCATGTCGTCACCAAAGACCAGGGCCATGGAGAAGCGCTGGGTTTGGCCCGCCTTCAGTGGGAAATAGCCGGAACCGTAAATGAAATCGCCGTCCTCCGCGCGCCCCGGCACGACATCGAAGCGCCCCGGTTCCATGCGCGTCCACTGATCTTCATCGTCATTCATGCGCAGGGCGCTCGATGGCGCGAAATAGTCGAAACTGGTAAGCCCGATCTGGTCCGATTCATTCACGTCGGTGGCGTCGAAATTGCGCTCACCCGGCGTGGGGATGCCGTCCCCTTCGCCTTCGTCGCCGGTTCCCGGAACACCGTCGGCACCGGTGTCGTTCAACAGCGGATCCCAATCGCCATCATTGTCGATGCCGTCGTCGCGACGCTCATCGATCATTTCATCGATCAGACCATCGCCGTCGTTGTCGATGCTGTCGGCATAGGCGAGGCCGACATGTTGCGGCCCCTCGTCGATGAGTCCATTGCCGTTGTCGTCGATGCCATTGTTGGGTTCCTCTCCGGCCAGCATGTCGTAGGTGATGAGCGGACTGCCCTCTTCGCCGTCGCCGTCGTCATCGATCCCGTTGAAGGGATTGCCGGGCGATTCGAGAAATGCGTAGCCGACATAGCCGACATTGGCGTCACCCCAGGCGTCGGAGTGGTTGTCTTTGTCCCAGGAGTAGGTGATGTCGTCTTCGAGATCGAAAAACGCCAGGTCGTCGTTGGCGTCGTTGCGCCCGCCGGAGAGTGTACCCACCACCATGCCGAAGACGACCTTGTCATAGTCGTGGACCGAGATGTTGGTCACCTCGTAGAGCCAGAAGATCACATCCTCGGCGAGAAAGTGCGACCACTGCAGACCGCGCACCTTGACCAGCAACCCCAGCCCCATCCGCTCCGGATCCTCCGGGTCGGGCAGCCACAGAATTGTGCCGTCGTCGGCGCGATTGAACTCGGCGTCATTCGCATCGTCCATGTAGTAGAACGATTCCTGGTCGGCATTGCGCACGTCGCGGCCGAAGTAACCGTTCCATTGCCCACCCCAGGAGAGGGGGCGATCGGGCCAACTCGCCGGCCACGTGGTGGGCAGGTGGCTCATCGCCACCCCGGGACCATCCTCGGCGAGGAACCCCGGAACCGGCTCGAAGCCCCAGAAGACCCCGCCGCCGGGGCCATCCGAGTTGCCCCGCGGACCGTCGCAGGTCACCACCGAGTGGACCGTTTCGCCCTTCAGATTGGTGTATTCCACCCCGACCAGCGGAGTGACGTCGCCCACATACTCGTGCCCGGTCCCCTTCGGCCACTCGCCGGAGACCTCGCCGACATTGGCGACCAGACCGAAATTGTAGAAAACCGTGGCCACCTTGTTGCCGTTGTGCATCCCCTTGCGGCGCCAGGTGGCGTTGCCCTTCTCCAGGTCGGAGAGTTCCTGAGTGAATGCGGGCAGAGCGGAACCGGCGACGACCGATCCCAGAACCAGCGCGCCGAGCCAGCGGCGCGGAGAGTTCAGGCGGAAGTGCGAGGCTGTTTTTCGATTGCGCTGGAGATCCATGAAGAAAACGCCGCTCTCAGAAGTTCAGGTTGAAACCGACTTGGACCTGTCGGGGGGAGGAGAAGAGACTCGGATTGTCGAAGAATGCATCGACGCTGTTGACATACTCGGTGGAGAGTTCGCGCGCCCTGATCTCCGCCAGACTTTCGGTGGCGCGGCCCGTGTCGCTGTAGACAAAGAGTTCGTTTTCGCGGTCGAGCAGGTTGAAGATGCGGAGGAAGAACTCCACCTTCCGGCTGCGCACCAACCAGTTGTAGTGAGCCTGCAGGTCCACGTTATAGAAAGCTGGAATCCGCCCGATGTTTTCCACCACCGCGCCGGGATGGACCTCGCTCGGTGTGTAGGGGGTCGGACTCCAGATGTTGGCAAGGATGCTGCCGCCCCAGTGCTCGCGGTTCAGCCCGCCGCGCAGGTTCAGATTGTGGCGCCGATCCCAATTCAGCGGGACCAACTGCGGCAGGGGCTCCAGGCCGCTGCTCAACCTGCGGAACGCGGTGGCCGGGTCGGAAGCGACCCCCTCGGCGATCTGGAAGGTGTAGTCCACGCTCCAGAAATAGCCGGCGCGATCCTCCGAGTAGGAGAGGGCGATGCCGCGGGCGTTGCCCTGATCGCGGTTGTTGTACTGGGTGTATTTCTTGCCCGCCGAGTAGGTCTCGACGATGCGATCCGAGGCGAGCAGATTGCGAAAATCGCGGAAGAAGAAGTCGGTGGTCAGCCGGCCCGATTCGCCGATCTGTTGCTGAATGCCGATCTCGTACTGCACCGTCTTCTGGGCGTCGATATCGGGGTTGCCCATCAGCGCGGTGATGCCGACCCCGTCGCCCATCCGCCATTGCGGATTGCTGTAGATGGTGGAGAGTGTCGGCATCTGGAAAAAGTGGCCGTAGGAGACGTGGATTCCACCGGTATCGGTGATCGGATAGGAGAGACCGATGCGCGGCGAAACCTGATACTTGACCGTTGCCGGCTTGTACATGTAGGGGCGGCGCCACTCGGTCGCCCCGGGATCGTCCCAGGGAATGGTGTAGACACTGTCCTGGTAGACCGGTGCCCCCTGATCATCGAAGCCGTAGATGCGCCCTGAGCTGTGGTCGAAGAAGGAGCGCAGCGGACTTTCGACATTGGGGTCGCGCGGATCGAAGGGGATCACCGCGTTGGGAGCAAAGCGGTCGAGCCGCAAGCCGATATTCAGCACCAGATCGGCAACCTCCAGCTTGTCCTGCAGATAGGCGCTGAAGTCACTCGGCGAAACCTTGAACTGCTCGATCAGCGGGTCGCCGACACGCCCCTGGAACACCGTTTGATTGTAGGTGTCGAGATCGTGGGCGCGCCACTCCAGCCCCGCCTTGACCAGATTCTCGTTGTTGACCTGGCTGGTGAACGCCCCCTTCAAGACCCTGGTCTGGGTCTGCTGCTCCCACCAGTTGGGCGCCACACCACCGGTCGCGAAGGAGTAGCCGTAGGGGGGAATGTGGGTGAGGTAGTCGGTGAAGTAGTAGCGTGGGTCGTTGCGATCCTCGAACACCCACGACTCCTGGTGGTTGTCGAACCAGGAGAAGCCGAGGTCGACAAAACTCCGCCCCGCGCTGTCGACCGTCCAGGTGGCGGTGAGCGTGTGGGATTGGCCGGTTTTGCGGTAGCTGGGGGTGCCGTCCGGGTTGTAGCGGAAATAGCTGTCGAAATTGTCGTTCTTGCTGTTTTCGAGCAGAACATTGTAGCGACAGGTGAGCCGCGTCGATGGGCGGTAGGTGAGTTTCGCCTGGCCTGAGTATTTGCGGTAGCCGTTCATGGCCACGAAGGAACTGTCGCCGGTCGGCAGCATGCGCCAGTCGCTCTCTTCCAGCGGCGTAAAATCGGCGACATCATAGTAGTTGAAGACCCGGCGCCCGTAGAGATAGCCATCGGAGCCGGTGGCGCGGGCACTGGCGAAGAGCGAGAGTTTGCCCGCGACGAGTGGACCGGAGAGGGTCGCCTGAAGGTCGCGGATCGCGTCCGGCGCCAGATCGTCGATGCCCCAGAAGAGGTCATCGTGGGTGGAGAGGAAGTCGCCTCCGTAGCCGGAGAGACTGCCGTTCCATTCACTCGCCCCCTCCTTGGTGACGATGTTCACCACCCCGCTCATCGCCTGCCCATACTCGGCATTGAAGGCGCCGCTGAGCACCTGCACCTCTTCGATCGAGGCGTTTTCCACCGCCACCGACTGGCCGCCGGTGAAGACGTCGGTGAAAGAGACTCCATCCACCATGAACGCTACTTCACCCGAGCGGCCGCCGCGAAAATGGATGCCGCCGCCCGCATCGGTTGTGATGCCGGCCTGTAGCTCCAGCAGGTCGCCCAGCTCAGTGGCCGGGGTGTCGTCGATATCATCTCTGCCGACCACTGCTTGCGACGCCGTAAGATCCTTCTGGAAAAGCACGCGGTCGGCGACCACCACCGCTCCGCCATCCTCCAGCTCGATCACCTGCGGGGAAAGCTCCAGGCGCAGGCGCGAAGTGTGGTCGATCGTCACCCGCACGCCGGTCACGGTGCGGCTGCTGTAGCCCACATAGTCGGCGCGCACCGTATAGGTGCCGGGCCGGACATTGAGGATGAAGAAGCGGCCTTCATCATCGGTGGCCGCCCCCTGGTTCTGGCCGACCAGAATGACGTTGGCGTAGGGGAGGGGCGCTCCGCTCTCGGCATCGAGCACGCGGCCGGCGATCTTGCCGGTGGTGCCGGCGAGGGCCGCGCCGCCAAAGCTGAGCGCGACCAGAAGCAGGAGCACTTTTAGGCGATTGCAACGGAACTGCATGATTCGAGCCAAACCAGTTGAAACGAGAGAAGCCGCGGAATGAGTCGCGATGCTCATTGCGGAGCCAGGTAGAGAAGCCCGGTGGAGGCGGGGACCACTTGATTCACCACGCCGCCCGCGGGCACCGCCAGAACCTCGTCGCGGCTGCCGGTGGCGGGATCGAAACGCCGCCACGCTCCCTCCGCGGGGAAGTGCAGCGCGACCTCGTGCTCCTCGTGGTCGAAATTGAGCACCACCAGAATCGCCTGGTCGCCGCTGCCGCGAATGTACTGCAGAATGCGATCCCCTTCGTCCGGCGACGACGGCACCGCGCCCCCTGTTGCCCAGACGAACTGGATCTCGGTCGAGGCCAGCGCCGGTTCCTCCAGCCGCAGATGGATCAGATTCCGGTAGTAGTCGCGCAGCCCCGGCGCCGCCGCATCCCAGTCGATCGGACTCGGCGCCGGATTGGCGTCGATCGGGTTTGCCACGCCGATCTCCTGGCCGTGGTAGAGCATCGGGATGCCAATGCTGGTGAACAAACTCACCGCCCCCAGCCGCGATTTCTGCACCCCGCCGATCTGCTTGGCGAAAGCGCTGCCGGAGTTGTCCACCTGCTCCACCACCCGCCGCTCATCGTGGCTTTCCAGGTATTTGATATCCCGCCACGGCCCGCGCCCCTCATTAAAGGTGGTCACATCGGCGGTCGCCAACATCGGTGAATCGTTGGCCGCGAAACTGCCCACCACATCGCCGTAGCGACGCACATATCCCGTCTCCGCCAGGTTGCAGTTGAGCCGCTGGTGATAGTTGTTGACCCGCCCGCCGTAGTTGGAGGATTGCCCGCCCCACTGGGCATCGAACCCGACCGCCGGGTCGAGCGCGCCGCCGCCGGTGTCGAAGCTCTCGGCGATGTGGAAGGTTTCGGGAAAGCGCTCCTTCAGCGGCAGCACCACCTTGGCCCAGTTGGAGAGCGCCTCCCCCTCGACGAAGTCGTAGCGAAAACCGTCGACCCCCCGATCCTCGATGAAATGGGAGAGCGCGCCGACGAAATAGTCGATCACCGCCGGGTTGTTCCAGTCGAACTCCGGCAGGCCGAAAGGATTCTCCGCCGTGGGGTCGAAGTAGTACGACTCGCCGGTCACCCACTCCAACTCCGCCAGCGGATGGTGCCCGCCGGCATGGTTCAGCACTACGTCCAGAATCACCGCCACGCCGCGCGCATGGCAGGCATCCACCAGATCCCGCAAACCGTCGCGCCCGCCATAGGCGGGTTTCACCGACCAGTGCGAGCCGCAGTCGTAGCCCCAGGAGAAGCTCCCCGGCACCGGGTGGATCGGCATCAGCTCCAGCGCGTTCACCCCCAGGTCGACCAGCGCGTGGTCGCCGCCATCGAGTGCCGCCACGATATCGGCGAAGCGGCCCTCGGCGGAGAAGTCCGACACCATCATCTCGTAGATCACCAGCCGCGCCGGGTCGATCGGCGCCGGCAGCGGCCGCGGCGGCTGATAGGTGCGATCCACCCGGGTCTGGAACGGATCCAGCCGGAGGTCGGCCGAGTCCTCGCCGAACGGATCCTCGATGCGCGCCAGCGCCCCCTGGGCATAGACCGCGTAGTGGTATGCGAAGCGCTGCGGCAGCTCGCCGGCGTCCAGCACGAAGGTCGCCGAATCGGCGTCGTCCGCCGCCAACTCCATGCGCCACTTCGGATCGCGCGGGGCCCATTGATTGAACGAGCCCTCGATGAAGACCGAATCGGCCCCGGCCGCGCGCAATTCAAAATGGAACGGGCCGCCATCGCGCCGGTCCGGCGAAACGGGGTCGTCGGAGCAGGCGCTCCACAGACCGGCGGCGAGGATCACGGAGGCGGCGACAGCGAGGCGCCAGGGAGCGTGGCGTCGGCGTGAGGATGGGAAGCGCACGAGTCTTCTCGTTTTCGAGGCGACCGTGGCCGCCGCAGATGTTGCGATTTTGCTGATTGTGGTGGAGGCGAAAATCCACCGCCTATTGGACCAGATCAACCGCTCGGAGTCAATAACGGTCGCCCGCGATCAACTCACCCCGGCCGCATCTGTTTCCGCTTTTTCGCGCACCGTTTCTTCGTTCTTTTTTTGTCGCTGCACCTCCGCTGCCCCGCCTGAACCCCTTTGGCTCCTCGCCCCGGTGCAGGATGCGCGTCGGACCGTGAAGATCCTCGCCGAACACGCGCCTGGCGCAGCTCCGGCGTTCAGCTCCACGACGCGCTCCGAACCCGTCGCCTGTCCGGGTGCCGCGGGTGGAACTGGCGCGCGAGCGAGGCCGGTGATCACCTGTCCCGGGGCGGGTGGCGCGAGCGTGGCCGGCAATCACCTGTCCCGGGGCGGGTGGCGCGAGCGAGGCCGGCAATCACCTGTCCCGGGGCGGGTGGCGCGAGCGTGGCCGGCAATCACCTGTTCCGGGGCGGGTGGCGCGAGCGTGGCCGGTGATCGCCGCGGGTTGTTTGGCCCGGGGGCGGCGCCGGGCAGGCCGCGGCGACTGTGAGCGGAATCGATTTCGGCGAGCGGCCGGTTGCCCCGTTGCGCGGGCGTTCGGGCCGGGAAGGTTCGACGCCGGTGCGCGGGACAAATGTGTTATTCCTGACCCGGTCGAGTGCTTGCGCCCGCTGTTTCGCGAACCGTGTCGGTTCTCTTCTTTGTCGGAGTTTGTTGTGGATCTCGCCGCGCTTCCCTACCCGATGTGGGCCCCGTTGCTTTTTCTGATTGTCGCCGCTGCTTACTCCGCGGTGGGGATCGGCGGCGGCTCCTCTTATACCGCGCTGATGGCGATTCTCGGGTTCAATATTCTGGCGATTCCGCTGGTCTCTTTGACGCTTAATCTTTGCGTCACGACGGTGAGTGCGTTCACTTTTATTCGTGCCCGGCACGCCCGACCGCGGCTGATTCTGCCGATTCTCGCCGGGTCGATTCCGGCGGCCTATGTCGGGGGTTCGCTGACCCTGCCGCCGCTGCTTTTTGAGTGGATTCTGCTCGCTTCGCTGCTGCTGGTGGCGGCGCGGATCTATCTCTGGCGCGGGGCGACGCCGGAGCTGCGGGTTGGGGCGCGGGCGCGGGTTGCACTGGCGGTCGGCGCGGGGGCGGTGCTGGGGCTGGTGGCCGGCATTGTGGGGATCGGCGGTGGGGTTTATCTGGTTCCGCTTATTCTGTTTCTCGGGCTCGGCACGGAGCGGGAGGCGGCGGCCTGCGGGGCGGTTTTTGTGTGGCTCAACTCGGCTTCCGGGCTGACTGCGCGGTTGCAGCAGCCGAGTCTTGATCCTCTGCC
>JALXCG010000694.1 GCA_026991065.1 Gemmatimonadota bacterium
GTCGCGGGCGACCTCCAGTTGGAGAAGGTCGCCTTCAGCCAGCAGGCCGGCGCGAAACTGCGCCCGGGCGCGTTCCGCCTGGGCGCGGCTCTGAGCCTGGAACTGTTCGCGAATCGCCAGGGTCCCCTGGGCCCGCACCAGGCCGTAGTAGGCCTGGATGATGCGCAGGCGCAGGTCGGCCCGGGCGGCGGCGTAGCGGATGCGGGCTGATTCCAGGTCCCAGGCGGCGCGTTGGTCGGCATCGGCCACCGAGGTGGAGCGGTCGAGCAGCGGCAGGCTCAGTGTGGCCTGGGCGACGCCGTCGACCTCGGTCGGCAGGTCGCTCTCGCCCTGGGTGCGCTGCCGGTGGCTGGCGGAACTGCTGAGTTCGAGGCTGGCGTCGCCGGGAAGGGGCTGTGCCAGGGTCAGACTCAGGTCGGTGGTCAGCGACTCTTCGTCGAGCAGGTGACGGGTACCGGTGGTGTCATAAACCGTGAAGGGGGCGGCGGCGCCGCTGGCACTCAGGTCGGCGCGCAGTTCGGGAAGCTGCTTGCGGATGTGGGCGCGGGCACGGGCCGATTCGCTGACCTCCAGAGCCTGCCGCGAGGCTTGTAGCCCGAGATTGCCGCGCATGGCGATGGCGAGGACGGCGTCGAGCGAGAGCGTGTCCGCCGGCGCGGCCGCGGTTGTGGGTTCTCCGGGCGTGGCTGCGGTGTCGCCGGCAGCCGCGGCGCGCGGGACGAGGAGAAGGGCGGGAAGGAGGAGAGCGAGGAGAAGAAGGAGGCTGGGAAGGAGAGCCGCCGGCAGCAGGGGAATGGCGGCAGCCGCGCGGGATCGGGGGGGGCGGTTATTCATGATGGAGAGCCTGAATCGGGTCGAGCGCTGCCGCGCGCCGCGCCGGGTAGATACCAAAGATCAGTCCCACCAGCAGGGAGACACTGAAGGCGACCAGAACGCCGCCGATCGAAACCACCGCGGAGAAGTCCGCAAAGAGATCGATGCTGTGCGCCATGGTGACGCCCAGGACCACACCGATCAGCCCGCCGCCGACCGAGAGCAGGGCCGCTTCGGCGATGAACTGGGCCACCACATCGGCGGCGGTGGCGCCGACCGCGCGCCGCAGCCCGATCTCTTTGACGCGCTCCTGCACGGTGGCAAGCATGATGTTCATGATGCCGATCCCGCCAACCAGCAGTGAGATGCCGGCGATGGCGGCGAGCACGGCGTTGAAGAGACGCTGATCGGCCTGCTCTGCTTCCAGAAGCTGCTCCGGCAGGATCAAGGCGTAGTCGGCAACGCCGTGGTGGCGGCGCGCCAGCAACCGGCGCACCAGATTGGCAGTCGGAGCCAGCGCCGCGCTCTCCGGAACGCGCAGGGTGATCTGATCCAGTTGCGGTTGCGGAAACGACCGCGGGAAGCGCCAGAGCAGGGTTGGCAGCGGGATGTAGATGTCGAAGTCAACGTCACGGTCGGCGAGCTTGTTGGATGTTTCGCGGTCGCTGGCCCGCGATGGCAGCACGCCGGCAACCCGAAACCACTCGCTGCCGAGCTTGATCGAGGCACCGACCGCCGGATCAAAGTCGAAGAGCTGACGCTTGATGCTGTGGCTCAGAACACAGACCCGGAGTCCATCCACCATCTGTCCGGCGCCGAGCGTGGTACCGCTGATTGGGGTGAGATTGAAGATGGAAAAGAAATCCGGTTCAACTCCGACCACAGTGGTTTCGTGCATGCGATCGCGGTATTTGGCGGTGAGTTTCTGCTCGCACTGGGGGCTGACCTGAACCCCGGCGGGGACCACCGCGCGCAGGGCGCGGACATCGCGCTGGTCGAGGCCGCGCGAGAAATGGGCGCGGTCGGCGTCCAACTCTTCTGAACTGCGTTGGGCTTTGCGCACCAGGATGTTGTGCACACCCAACGAGGCATATTTGCGCATCGCCTGAACCCGGGCGCCCTCGCCGATCGAGAGCATCGCGATCACCGCCGCGACGCCGAAGATGATGCCCAGGGCGGTGAGCAGGGTGCGGGCCTTGTGTGCCCGCAGGCCTTCCAGGCTGATGCGTAGAATCTCATTCCAGGGCATCCGCGGTAACTCCGGCGCTTGGTTGCTCAGTCGATGAGGTAGCGGACCTGTTGGGTGCGGGAGTGGGATTCCTCCGGCGCGGAGCGCGACAGATCCTCCAGCTTGGCGCCCTGAATCGAGTGGGCCGTGGCGGGGTTTACCAGAGCCACCCGCGCCCCCTCCTCGAGGCCGGAGGCGACCACGACCCGGTCGCTGGCGCGGATGCCCAATTCCACTACACGCTTTTTCCAGCCGCCGCCATGCGCCACATAGACAATGGTCTGGTCGCCCTCGGGGAAGACGGCGTCGAGTGGGATCGACAGTGTGTCCGAGAACTCCTGGACGATGATTTCGCAGGAGGCCGTCATCCCCGGTTTCAGGATCTCGGCGGTGGTGTCGATCAGAACGTGAACCTCGAAGACCTTGACGTCGGAACCATCCTCCTTCGTGTGGCCGAGAGTGGCGATGTCGCTCACCGTGCCGCGAAAGACCGGACCATCGAAAGCATCGAGGCGAATCTCCACCGGAAGATCCCGCTTCAGCTTGGAGATGTCGATTTCATTGACCTGGGTCTTGACGCGCATCTCCGAAAGGTCGGGGAGGGCGATGATCGGCTGCCCCGGCCAGGGCGTGTCGCCAACCTGGAACTTGTTGTTGGTGCTCCAGTTTCGTTCGTAGACGATGAGGCCGTCGGCGGGGGCCTTGACCTCCAGCGAGGCCATGTCTTCTTCCGCCTTTTCCAGTTCGGCGCGGGCCTGGTCGAGTTCGAGCTTGATTCGGCGTAGTTCCTCGGCGTCGATCACCTGCTGGCTCTTGATTTTTGCCCGTGAACGTTCCAGGTCGTTGCGTGCCTGGGCGAAGCGCAGTTCGCCTTCGCGCTTGCGCACATCTGCCTCGAACTGCAACTCATCCAGGGCGAGGCGCGCCAACTCGAACGATGCCTCGGTGTTTTGCAGGGCGGCTTGCATATCGGCCGCGTTGGCTTTTTGGGTGGCCTGAGTGCGGGCGAGGTTGGCCTCTTTGATCTGCAGGTCGGCGCGCTTCTGGAAGATGATCTTCTCGATTCCGGAGGGGTCGAAGCGCGCGATCACGTCGCCTTTGGCGACCTGCGTGCCTTCATCCGCCAGCCAGGTGATCTGCGGGCGAGTGCCCCAATCACCGACCCGGGGGGAGGAGACGGACATCGCCCGGGTGGCCTCGACTTCGCCGGATTCAGTGACCGTCTGGCGAAATGGGCCGCGCGTGACGAGCGCGGTGGGAATGGTGTCCCGCGGTCCCTGGCCACGCTGCAGCCAGAACCAGAGAGCGATCACGGCGAGGACCGCGCCGAGCAGCGAAAACACCTTGGAACGAAGGGACATGGGATGCCTCGTGTAAGCCGTCGCGGAGGGCGAAAACAGCTATCCTAGCGTGACCTGGAAGAGGATGAAGAGAGAAAAAAGCTTCGCCGGCACGGAATGAGCCGCGCCACTGACTGTGGTGTGAGGGGGAAAGGTTTGCCCGGGCCGGCGGGCGGGATCGGCGTTTGCACCATCGCGGGCTTTCGGGACGTTGCAAATCGAGCTATGCTCACCGCGTCGATGCGGTGAGAGTGCGCGGTCTCGGATCGAGGCGCGCGGATCTCCGCCTGAAACTGTCCACCACCATCGGGAGCACCACCTTGCTCAATTCACATTCTACCCGCGCCCTTCTTCTGGGGACCTCTCTTGCTGCCGCTTGGTTGCCTGCCACTGCCCGCGCCGCGGAAGACGCCACGATCGGGCGCTCCGAAGAGCCGATCGAATTGGAGGGCGCGGCGGTACCCAACCTACTTGGATACAGCGTGGATGATTTCGCGGTCTACAAATGGTCCGAGGGAGAGTT
>JALXCG010000695.1 GCA_026991065.1 Gemmatimonadota bacterium
CCGCCGGGACAACCACGAAGCTGGAGGCGGCGGCCATGCTTGGATCGGCGGTCTCAACCGTGACTTCGGCCGGGCGCCAGGCGACCGTGGGCGACGGGGGGGTGACCACGGCCGGAGCGGCCGGGGGCGGCGGGACCTGAGCCGCCGGCCGCGGCCGGGCACAGCCGGCCAGGGCGCAGGCGGCAGTCAGTCCAAGGCCCAGCAGCGCGGGCCGCGCGGTGGAGCGAGAAAAGGGAGAGCGCACAACGACTCCGGGGACGAGAGGGGGATGGGCCGCAGGCGACCACGGCACCGCTCAAGAGCGAGCAAACGTTATGGTAGCGCATTCCGCAAGAGTGGTAGATTGTGCTCTTCGCTCACGCTCTTTGGAGGTTCTTTGATCATGTCCACGCCACTCGATCTTGCGGCGGTGCGTGCCTGGAGGGATTGCGATCCCGACCCGGAGACCCGCGCCGAACTCACCGAACTGCTGGCCGCGCTGCCCGCTTCGCGGGCGGAACTGGAGGAGCGCTTCGGCGGTCGTTTGGCCTTCGGCACAGCCGGGTTGCGCGGGCGTTTGGGGGCCGGGCCGAGGTGTATGAATCGCGCGGTGGTGCGACAGACCGCGGCCGGGCTGGGCGACTACCTTCTGGCCACCTGCCCCGGCGCCGCCGAGCGTGGCGTATTGATCGGTTACGACGGTCGCCACGGCTCCCGAGAGATGGCGAGCGACACCGCCGGCGTGCTGGCGGCGCGCGGGATTCGCGCCCTGCTGATCGACCGCACCGCGCCAACGCCCCTGGTCGCTTTCGGCGTGGTGCATCTGGGGGCGATCGCCGGTGTGATGGTGACCGCCAGTCACAACCCACCTCAGGACAACGGCTTCAAAGTCTACTGGGGCAACGGCGCACAGATCATCCCGCCGCACGACCGGGGGATTGCGGCGGCGATCGAGGCCGACCTGGAGCGTTTGGGCGAAGCCGGCATCGGCAATGCCGCGGCCATTCCGCTGCTGGAGGCCGCCGAGGCCCGCGCGAGCGGGCTCTGGGAGACGCCGGGCGATGAGTTGGAAGCCGCCTATCTGGCGGCCGTCGCCGCCGCCGCGCCGCCCGCCCCGGCGCGGGCCCGCGGCGGGGCCGGCGGGGCGGGCGCGCCCGGCGAGGCGGAGTTGGTGCTGGTCTATACACCGCTGCATGGAGTAGGCAAGCGTCTGGCCCTGCGGGCGCTGGCCGATGCCGGCTTCAGCGCGGTGCGGGTGGTCGCCGAGCAGGCGGAGCCCGACGGTGACTTTCCGACTCTCTCCTATCCCAATCCGGAGGAACCGGGCGCACTGGATCTGGCCCTGAGCCTGGCGGAAACGGTCAACGCCGACCTGGTGCTGGCCAATGATCCGGACGCCGACCGGCTGGCCGTGGTGGCGCGCGCCGCGGATGGCGTGCTGGTGGCGCTGGACGGCAATCAGATCGGCATTCTGCTGGGTGATTTTCTGCTCGCCGAGGCAATCGCCGGCGGCCAGGCCGGAGCGCACTGTCTGGTGGTCAGCAGCGTGGTCTCGTCGGCCATGTTGGCGCGGGTGGCGGCGGCCTACGGGGCGCAGCACGAGAGTGTGCTGACCGGCTTCAAGTGGATCTGCAATCGCGCCCTGGAACGCGAGGCGGAGGATCCCGAGTTGCGCTTCATCTTCGGCTACGAGGAGGCGCTCGGCTATTCTGTCGGGACCACCTGTCGCGACAAGGATGGGATCGGCGCGGCGGTGACCATGGCGCGGCTGGCGGAGCGCCTGCGGCAGGCGCCGGACGGTCCGCTGACCCTTCTCGACCGCCTGGACCAACTCTATCGCGAGCATGGCCTGCATGCGTCGCGGCAGAAGTCGATGGTGCTGCCCGGGGCGGACGGCGCCACCCGCATCGCCGCCATGATGGAGGCGCTGCGCGACTCCCCCCCGGCGACTCTGGGAGGGCGGCGGGTGGTGGCGATCAACGATCTGCTGACCGGCACGCGGCGCCGTTTCGAGGACGATGGAAACGTGGCGGGCGGTGAAGAGCGCCTCCACTTCCCCTCCTCGAATGTGCTGCGCTACGAGTTGGAGGGCGGGGCAACCGTGACCGCCCGTCCCTCCGGCACCGAGCCGAAGATCAAGTTCTATTTCGAGGTCCGCATCGACCCGGCGGGCCGGGACCTGGCGGCGGTGCGGGCGGAGGCGACACTGGAGTTGGAGAAGCTGGTCCTGGCGATCGAGGGGCGGGTGTAGCGGCGGTTCAGGCGGGGCGACCGCTGAGGCGTTCACTACGGCGCCGCCAGGTGTCCGCCAGGTGATCGCGCAGGTCGCTTCGCGACAGGGCGGCAACCCGCTGGAACCAGGCCAGTTCGTGGCGCAGGGTCAGGTTGAGCAGACCGCCGTCGTCGGTGGCGATGATCACCGGGATTCCGGTGCCCAGAAAACGCCGCACGGGGTGACTGGCGTCATCGCTCCAGCCGCCGATGCGGCGATTGGAGCCGGGACACACTTCGATCACAGCCCCGCTGCGACGCACCGCGGCAAGGGCGAACTCCTGCCGCTTGCGCACCTCGTCGAGGCGGGCGGCATCGCTCCTCCTGCGTTACGATGCCGCCGGATCGCCGGCTTGCAACCGGGCGATCTCCCGCGTGGCGGCAACCCGATCGACGATCACTCCGTGCCGCGCCAGGGCGGCGGCATGACGCAGGTCGTAGCGCAGCTGATCGATCCGCTCGGCGGCGCTCTCGCGGCGCTGATGCGGGCCGAAAAGCGCCGGGTCGAGCCCCAGGGCAAGCGCATGCCCCAGGCGGTGCGCCCCCATCTCCGCCGCCTCGTGCACCCAGCGCACGGCGCTCTCCAGCGACTTGTCGCCGAAGCTCTCGCCGACATGATAGAGAAGGGCCAGAGCAGCTTCGGGATGGGCCAGATTGTGGGCCCGCAACGCGGCCGCAAATTCGCGCTGGGCGCGCGGCGGGTGTCCCTCTTCGGCGGCGCAGAAATCGACCGCCGTGATCACCGCTCCGGCCCCATTGCGCAGTGCCTGGCGCACCACTTCCCAGGCTTCCCACGGCGAGTCTCGCGGCAGACTCACCGCCAGGCGCGCCCGCACCCCCAGCGCCGCTCCACGGCGCAGGTTGGTGACCAGCAGGCGGAGCACCGGCGCAGCCAGGGCGGCCGCGTGGCGGCCGGGAAGAATCATGCGGAACTCGGCATAGCCGATCCCCTGCCGGGCGTGATCACGCAGAATCTCACGCACGAAGAAGTGAATCTCGCGCGCCAGATCGATCGGCTGCGCGTCGCCGGTGCGCAGCCGGGACAGAGCGCTGGCGGCGATCAGCAGGTCGAATTTCGCCTGAAAGCGGGCGAAGCCGGGAGCATCCGCGTCGCCGAAGACAAAGAGCCGCCGCAACTCCTCGACCGCCTGCCGGTCGCCCCGGCGCAAGCGACGCAGCAGCGCCGCGGGGTCGGGGTCGCGGTCGAACGCCTGCTGGTAGGCGCGGCGATAGTCGCTCCAGTCAATCGCCGGCTGCCGCAGTAGATGCTTCAAGAAAGGCTCGAAGCGGATGGCCCCGTAGAGATGGGAATGCAGATCGGCGAGCGGGATCACGACCGCTCCTCGGGATCGCCCGAAGTGGGCGACGGCAGCAGCCCGAAGATGCGCAGCAGCGGCGGCAGGGCCACCAGCGTTGCCAGGAAACAAGCACCGACACCGATGGTCAGCGCGATCCCCAGCGAAGCCATGCCGCGGTGCGAATAGAACCCAATGCTGCCGAAGCCGACCATGGTGGTGAGCGAAGTGAGCAGCATGGCCCGGCCGACGCTGGATCCCGCCTGGCGCAAACTGGAACTGTGCCGCAAGCGGTGGAGAAGATGCACGCCGTCATCAACCCCGACCCCGATCAGGAT
>JALXCG010000696.1:0-10933 GCA_026991065.1 Gemmatimonadota bacterium
CGGATCTCTTTTTTGTGATTGTGCACCCGCTCCGCGCCACCCAACCCGAGCGCGCTTCGCCGGCCGCAATTCGCCCCCCGGCCCCTCGCTCCTCGCCGAACCCGCGTCATCCCGGCGGAATGGCCGGCAGGCTCCAATCTGCCCTTCGCCCCGCCCGGCCTCCGGGGTCTCGCCCTAACCGCTGTCCACACAGCCGGTTACAAGGTGCTTCAGCAACCGAAATCGCGCTCCGCGTCATCCTGCTCATCGTGACGCGGCGCGGCAGGCTTCGCGTGCGTCAAAATCGCCGCCACCACCGGCGCCAGCGAACCCATCCCGGCCGCCGCGCCGCGCGCCAGCGCATCGTCGGCGTGCATGCCGCGCCGTTCACCGAGATAGAGTGCCCACACCGCTCCCACACGGTTGCCGCTGTGGCAGTGGATGTAGACCGCGGCGCCCGATTGCCCGAGCGAATCCAGCAGTGCGAAGAGTTCGGTGCGAAACCGGGGCGCGCGCAGAGCATCGCCGCTCACCGGGTGGCGCAGAAAGATCCCGCCGTGGCGCTCGACCAGCGCCTGCTCAGCAAACGCCTCTTCGGTCGAATCCCGCAGTGAAAGCACCACATTTCCAGACCCAATCACCTCCAGCAACCGGGTGGTGTCGGGTTGTGCGGCGCCGATCCAGTGGGGTTGCAGCCGGTGTTCGCCGGGGCCGGGCAGCAATTCGGCAACCGTGCCGGTTGCTTGTTTCCCCACCTCCCCGGCCGCGGATCGTGCCCCGGCAGCGATACTTTGCGCTGACGCCCGCTCCGGCGGTCCCGAGCGCTGGTCGCGACAACCGCCGAGTGCGATCGCCAGAGCGAGGCACAGGAACCGGCCGGCGCCGGCCACGGCGACGCACCGTCCATGGCGTACCACCGGCGCGCCGCGTTCGAACGGTTCGCCGGTGGCCGTGGCCGACCCCGCATCAGACCGGAATGAGATCGACCCGAGTGTCATAGTAAGAGGCTGATCCACCAATGAGATCCTGCAATGTGACATTGCCAAGAGTGGGATCGGTGAGCATCACCGCGTTGGGACAGAGCCCCTTGGCGCGGCGCCGGTCGCCGGCAATGTGGGCGCCGTCGATGGTCAGATCACCGGCGCCGTAGGCCCAATGACCATAGTGCCAGGAGACCGCGACCACTCCCGGACGCATCCCCTCCATCACCTGCAAGCGGCCGACCACCGGGATCTCCCGGCCATTGTGAAGATCCCACACTCCGCGCTTGTTGCTGCCGGATACCAAGCGCACCCGCTGCCCCGGCTTCAGCCCCATCTCGCGGGCCGTCGCCGAGTTGATCAGGACGCGATTTTCATCCAGCACGGCGCCGATCCAGTAGTCCGGCACAGTGCGCGACTGGCCGCCGGCAATCTCCTTGTAAGTGATCAGACGCAGCGGCAGATTGCCCTGCTTCACCGGTTTGTCGTTGTAGCCGAGAATCGGCTGGGCCAGAGCGATCCCGGAGAAACGCTTGCCGGTATAGGGATGGCGCGAACCGGCGACCCGCTCCACATAGAAGTGGAACATGCCTCGGAAGGGGTGCGGTTGCAACGGTCCGCTCTTCTGGTAGGTGGAAAAATCTTCATAGCGACCGCCGCGGTTGAGTACATAGACCACTTCACGCCACCAGTTGCGTCCGCCTGTCGTGGTGACACTCGCCGGCGCCCGCTCGCGATCGAAGACGGTGGCGGAGAGGTGCGCGCGCGCCTGCGTGAACACCGTCATCTCTCCGGCGTCGGCCGCTGGCACATGCTGCCCCGGTTTGTCCCCGGCGGCGAGGTTGGCCACCATTTTAAGGAACCAGTCCTGCGGATGAGTGAAGTCCAGCCCGGGGGCGAAACCATCTTTTCCATATCCCGGTAGCTCCAGTTTTTCCGCCAGCGCCAGCATCAACGCCTCAAGGCCCATCGGCGTGGCGCGGCCGAAAACCGAAACCGTTTCCACCAGCGGCTCCACCGTCGGTTGTCGCACCTTGGACTGTCGCACCGGGCAGGCCGGTGTGATGTGCGGCGTTCCCCAGCGTTCCCAGATCGATGTGTCGGGGAAGATGTAATCCGCATACATCGAAGTCTCACCGACCACGATGTCGCTGGCCAGCAGCAGCGGCAGTTTCTCCGTGTCTACCAGCGTGGCGATGATTTTGTCACCGGCGGGTGAGGAGAAAGCGGGCGTGGCCTTGTGCAGCAGCAGCGCCTTGACCGGATAGGGGTAACCATCGGCGATCGACGGTAGGATCTCCTGGTAGACATTGCCGCTGTGGGGGAACCAGGGGCGCTTGGCGGGATAGCCATTGTCGCGGAAAAGAGTACTCTCCTCGTAGTGGGCTTTTTCGCGATTGATGCGGTGGCCGAACGGCGTGAGCTTGCCGGGGTGCAGCCCCTTGGTGAGCGGGAATGGCTGTCCCGGCTTGCTGCCATCTTCGTGCCAGTGACCGCCGCCGGCGCTCAGTCCCCCTTTCCAAGAGGAGTTTCCGACCAGCATGTTGAGCAGGATCACTGCCTGCCCGTTGTAGTAGCCATTGGTTCGCTGCACCGGACCGCGGTACATCTCCGCCACCGACTTGCGCCCATGCGCCGCGAACTCTTTGGCCACCGCGATGATATCCGCCACCGGGATGCCGCACTCCTTGCTCCAGCTTTTGAGAGAGCGGGAGAAGGCGTAATCGCGCACCACCTGCAACGCCGACTTCACCCGGATGCCGCCGATCTCGCCGCTGAACCAGAGGTCCCCGGTGACTGCCTGAGCGGCATCATTGGTGTCGAGGATGACCGGTTCGCCATCGCGCGTGGTCACGAAGTGGTGCTCATCGCCCAACCCGATATCGGCGGCCCGCAGCAGCGCGCCGGGGCCATCCTCTTCGATCCGCACCAGCCAGGTGGCGTCGGTCCAGGTGGGATTTCCGGCGGCGCTCGCGGCGGCTCGGTTGGCCGCGCGCAAGTAGCCGGCATCAAAGGCCTCATTCTCCAGCATCCAGCGGACCATGGCGTAGGCCAGCGCGGCATCCCCGCCGGGTTGGACCGGCAGCCACTTCCAGGCCTTGGCCGCGGTCTTGGAGAGACGCGGATCGACCACCGCATAGCGCAGTTTGCCATCGACCTGGCCATTGGTCACCAGGTTGCTCAGGTAGGGCGGACCAAAATTGGCTTCGAAGGCGCCGGTACCGAAGAAGATGACAAACTCGCTCTGGTAGAGATCCGGCTTCATGTGGTGCTTGCCGCCGGTCCACTTGCCGCCTTTGTATTGCGTGGTGACCTCGAAATAGGCGATGTGGTGCGATTGCTCGCAGATCGAGGTGTGCTCGAACCAGTTGATGCTGCCGAAAGCCGAGTTCACCCAGCGCTTGGCGAACTCTTTGCGGCCGTGCTCAATGCGCCCGCCCTGGAAGACGAACTGATTGTTGGCGGGGCCGAGGTCCGGGTGATCGGGGTCGATCAGCAGGTCGAGGTGCGCCCGGTGGCGGCGCTTGAAGGCGGCGACAGACAACTCCCCGGTCGCAACCTTTTTGGCGTCGGCGGCCATCGCTTTCGCCAGTTGGGGGTCGCGCATCTTGCGGATCTCGTTCAACCCCGGAACGTGGCGCTCCTCTTCGCCGGGAACATGGGCGAAGAGCTTGCCGCCGCTGCAGATTTCGGCAACCGCCTTCTCGAACGAGATCACCTGCCACTGATTGGCGCCGCGTTTGCCGGCGCGCTTGAGCACTTTGACCACGCGATAGGGGTCATACTGTGACTGGATTCCGGCCTGGCCCTTGGGGCAGACCGCGCCATCCACCAGGGCACCGCTGGCCGGCGCCGTGGCATAAGGAATGGCCGGGTTGAAGGTCTGAATGCTGTAGGGATTGCCGTCGATCTTGCTGATCGTTCCCGCTTCATGTTTGACCTTGATCGGACAGTCGGTGTGGCACTGCAGACAGACCGAGTAGATCACGTTTTCGGGGTCGTTGAGGGTGTAGTTCCAGTCCTCGGCGCGCGGCGCGGAGGCGCAGCCGGTGGCCAGCGAAGCCAGGGCGCCGCTGCCGCCGAGAAGCGCCGAGGTCTGCATGAACTGTCGTCGGGTCACCCCGTTGACGCGGGGCTTGGTGGTTTCATTGGACATGGCCGGGGCCTCCCTGAAGTTGCGGCTCCAGATCGGGATTGGCGTCGTGGTCGACCACTGGAAGCAGGCTCTTGCCGAGTAGGAAGAGGAGCGCGGCGGTCGACACCGCGAAGATGAAAAGCAGCCATTCGGCGCTGCTGGGGAAGTACTCGAAGCTCAGGCCGGGGCCCTGAAAAGCGTCGCGCAGGCCTTCCATTTCCGGAACCGCGAGACCGGGGATGACGATATTGAGACGCACCGACATGAAGGTCGCCGCGATCAGGCCGCCGGCCCAGCCGACGGCACTGGCACGCTTGCCGGCGAAGAGCAGCAGAAGCGCCGGGAGCAGAATCCCCAGGCCGACATGGACGCCCCAATAGACCCACCAGTAGTGGCCGAAGAGGATCAGCTTCAGGCTGGCGCTTTCCGCGGGCAGCGAACTCCAGAGACCGATCGAGATTTCGGCCCATTCGAGAATCACATCAAAGGCGAGCAGGCCGAGAATGATCCTGCCGATCAGGACCACGATCGCGGTGTTGTCGCCATCCTCTTTTCCCGGGCCCCAGATCGCCGTAACCATCGCCAGTAGTGCCGCGCCGGAGAGCAGCGCGCCGACCAGGAAGATGATCGGTGTCAGCCCCGAATTCCAGTAGGGCCGCGCACCGACCACGCCGAAGATGGCTCCGACCGAGCCATGGAACGCGATCGCCAGCGGAATCCCGATGCTTCCCAGAATCCGCAGCCGGGCGGCGTCGCGCCGGCGCGAGGCCGCAGACGCATCGCGGTTGCCGAAGGTCAGGATTCGACAGAGCGTGCCCGCCAGACCCGGGGCATCGGCCTGGAGGACCAGGCGCAAGCGCATCGCCTGCCAGAACTCGACCAGTAGCAACACAAAATATGCGCCGTAGAGCCACGCCATCCAGCCCATGACGGAGCCAAAATTGGTTCTTAGCACCATCCGCCAGACCCGGTCCATGTGCCCCAGATCCATCCAGATCATCAGCAACGCGCCGATCAGCGTAGTCAGCGCGGTGAGAAGCGCCAGGGTGCCGATTCTTTCCAGCGCCTTGACCCGAAATACAAAGACCAGGGCGGACATCACAAAAGCGCCGGCGGAGAGGCCGATCATGTAGATGTACCCCGAAACCCACAATCCCCAAGGGATGTAGGATCCATAGTTGGCGCTCGCGTGACCGACGGTAAGCCGGGTCCAGAGACCGACCAGGCCCGCGATCAGGCCGGTCAGCGCCAGGAACCAGAAAAGCCGGTCGGCGCCTTTTCTTGCAGTGCTCATGGTACCTGTTTCCCTTTAGAGTAGATAGTGGACTTTGGGTTGCGTGCCCAGTTCCTCTTTCAGACGCATCCCGTTGGGGCGACCGATCAATTCGGCGATCAGGCTGTCGGGGTCGTTGGCATCGCCGAAGAATGTGGCGTGACCGATGCAGCCGGTCACACATTCCGGCAGCATCCCTTTTTCCAGCCGATGCACGCAAAAGTGACACTTGCGGGCGTTGCCGATCGGGGAAGCGTCCGGCTCGCGTCCCCACTCTTTGCCGTAGTCGTGGGCTTTGGTCTGCTCATAGCGGGCCGCGCGCGCGCGGTCGACCAGCGCCGGCGTGTTTTCCGGGGTGCGGTCGGTGTAGTTGTGACCAGCGTCGAAGGTGCGGGCGCTGTAGGGGCAGGCGGTCAGGCAGTAGCGGCAACCGATGCACTGATCGTAGTCGATCTCGACAATGCCGTCGGCTCGCTTCCAGGTGGCGCTGACCGGGCAAACCGCGGTGCAGGAGGGTTTTTCGCACTGCATACAGGGGCGCGGGGTGAACCGCCGGCTGACATGGGGAAACTTGCCGAGTTCCTCTTCCATCACCGGGCGGTAGACCACACCGGGGGGCAGTTTGTTTTCGGCGATGCAGGAGATGGTGCAGGCGTGACAACCGACACATTTTCGGAGATCGATCACCATGCTCCAGCGCCGCTCGGCGGCCGGTTTGGCCAGGGCGCGGCGCAGTTCGCGCATCATCCTCAGAACCACATCCTCGCCCTCGGTCTCGGGCGGCAGGTCCGGCATTTTGAGCGCACCGGGCGCGCGCCTTGGGGACTGCGCCAGCGCCGGCAGCGCGCCACCGGCCAGCGCGGGTGCCAGCAGTGAAGCGAAGACACCGGAGCCGAATTTGGCCAGGAACTCTCTGCGCACGCGGGTCGCGTCGGCGGATGCCGCTTCGCGCTCTGGTGCTGTGGTTGGATCTTTGGATTGCTTGTTCATGGGGCCTCGCCTTTTCAAGCTCATGTTGTGGCCGTTGTCGTCAGCTCCCGGGAGCAGGAGTTGGAAAGCGGGAGAAGCCGGGCCGCCTAGAATTTGTAGAAGAGAGTGACGCGCGGCACGAGGTCGGCATCGGGGTCGGCGCCGCCACCGGTCGCGGAGTAGGTCACCGCCTCGACATTGGGCATCAGATGCAGATTCTTGGCGACGGTGAAGTCGAGCCCCGCGACCAAGAAGAGGGGTTTGGCATCGGCGGCGAAGGGGAGATAGCTGGTCTTCGGACCATCCGGGTTGGGGTCGGAATTGCCGTCGGCGCGGGCGAACGCCCAGGTTGTCTCAGTCAGCCGGGCGGCGCCGAAAACAGACCACAGAGTCCAGTTGGCGTCGTCGGTTCCCGGGCCCATCTGACGGTTCTGGTAGGCGACCTGTAGGCCGAGACGCGCCTTGTCGGTCTTGTACGCGGCGAAGCCCTGCAGGGTGTAGCGACTGGTGTCGTCGGGGCGGCGATCGTAGTCGGCGTAGGCTTCGATCAACACCTGGTCGGTGACCCACGCGCCGAGCGAACCCATGACCATTTTCCCCGTGTTGGTTTCGCTGGCGTTGCTGTTGCCGTTGGCCACCATGGTGTGGTAATAGGCCTTGCCTTCGGCGCCGAGCTTACCCTTGACAGCCAGGCCGAAGTCGCGCGAAGAGCCATAGCCCTTCTGGAGATCGAGCAGGGTCTTCTCGATTGAACGGTAGCCCCAAACTTTCTCGATCACCTCCCAGGTGGGGCGCGGAGAGATGCCGAAGACCACCTGTTGGCGATCGTGGGTCCACTTCACATAGGCGTCTTTTACCACCGGGGTCATCTTGCCTTTGGTGGCAAAGTCACCCGGATGTGCCATTTCGGTGCGCAGGCGGACGGCGACATTGTCGTCGATTTTGCGGTCATAGGTGAAGTAGATGCGGCGGAACCAGAAGCCGTTCAGGTCTTCCAGGGCGGGGTCGTGGTTCCCGGCCACGTAGTAGTAGTCGCCAAACATGTAGCCACTGAATTTGCCCGCGTCGGCGGCAGCCGCGTCGGCGTTGTGGCCGGCGCCGGCGATGGTCATCACGGCAAGAGCCAATAGCATCTTTTTCACGGATCAATCTCCTGAGGCTGGATGCCTCCGCAGCCGGCGGGCGGTGGTTCTCCGGGCCGTTCCGCGGAGGCGACAGTAGTTTTCCGAATGGGCGACGGCTGCTGCGTCGCATTCGTTGTGATCTCCCCTCATCAAGATGCGTGCCATCGGCACCGCACCCCTTCTTGCACGGCGAACCGAAGGGCAGGTAGGGAGATAGATCGAGATGGCCGGACCGGAGCCGCGGCCGCGCGGGCGTGGAGACGACGATTTGTCGTTGCCCGACGAGATTTCGTCGGCGGATTCTCGCCCGGCGTTGTGGGTGTTGCCGGCTACTCGAGGCCGTAGCGCTTCAGTTTGCTCTTCAGCGTGGTGACCGGGATGTTGAGCCGCGCCGCGGCTTCGGTGCGATTGCCGTTACAGGCTTCGAGCGCCTGGCGCAGCAGGGCGATCTCGAAGCCGGCAAGCGCCTCTTTCAGCCCGCCCGCGGGAGTGTTGCCGAAACCGGGAGGGGCGGGGAGGCGGCGGCGGATTTCGGGAGCGAGACAATCCGGGACCAGGGGATTGCAGTGACAACCGATGCTGATCCGCTGCGCTTCGTTGCGCACCTGGCGGATGTTTCCCGGCCAGTCGTAGCACTGGATCGCGTCGAGCGTCGCCGGGGCCAGCGTAAAGGGCGGATTGGAGCGGAAGCGGTTCAGAAACTCCTGAAAAAGGAGCGGGATATCTTCGCGGCGTGCGCGCAACGGCGGCACCTCGATCGGATAGACATTGAGACGGTAGAAGAGATCTTCCCGGAACCGCCCGGTCGCCACCAACTCCCGCAGGTTGCGCTTGGTCGCCGCGATGATCCGGACGTCGACCTCGATCGGGCGGCTGCCGCCAACCCGTTCGATCACCCGCTCCTCCAGAACCCGCAACAGTTTGACCTGGAGCGGCAGGGGGATGTCGTCGACCTCGTCCAGGTAGAGGGTGCCGCCCGAAGCGACTTCAAAGCGCCCGAGGCGGCGGCCGCCGGCGCCGGTGAAGGCGCCACGCTCATGACCGAAAAGCTCCGATTCGATCATCTCGCGGGAGAGCATGGCGCAACTCAGTTTGATGAAGGGGCCGCGGCGGCGGCCGGAAGCGCGATGGATCAGTTCCGCCGCGAGGTCTTTTCCGGTGCCGGTTTCACCCACCAGGAGGATGGTGGCGCTCGCTTCCGCGGCGGCGACGGCGATCGCTTTGCGCAACTCCTCGGTGGCCGGGCTGGTGCCCAGTAGACGAGGGTCGCGGCTCTTTTTCGCCACCTGGTCGCGCAGCGTGAGGTTCTCATCCTGAATCCGCTGCTCGCGTTCGATCCGCTCCAGGCGCAGACAGAGTTCGTCCAGTTGAAACGGCTTGGTGAGATAGTCCACCGCACCCAGGCGCATCGCCGCCACCGCGTTCTCCACCGAGCTGAACGCGGTCATCACGATTACCGCAATCGCCGCGTCGCGGGCGCGGATTCGGCGCACCACCTCCAACCCATCCATCCGCGGCAAACGCAGATCGGTGAGCACCAGATCGGGGCGCCAGTCAAAGAGCATCTCCAGGGCCGGCTCCGCGGCCGCGAAAGCACGAATCTCATGCCCCCGCTCCGCCAGGTCATCCTCCAGAGAGATGCGCTGGATCTCCTCATCTTCGATCAGCACGATCTTCACGGTTGCTCCTTCCGCGGCTCCGCCGGCGTGGGGGGCAGATTGCGCAGGTCGCCGGGGGTGTTGATGTTGGCGAAGAGGTCGGGGGGCAGATCCGGCAACTCGGCGCAAACGTCGACAATCTCGGCATTCAGATGCGCCAGGAGTCGGCGCAGGGCGTAGTCGCCCCGCAGAATAGCGGCTTCGATCGGCGCCCGGCAGCGGCGGTGGTAGAGCCCGACCAGAGGTTCCAGGCCGCCCGGCGAGCGGGCAATCACGGCGTCCTGATCGGCACACCGATCCAGCAGCAGATCCAGCACCCGGCCCTCCATCCGCGGCAGGTCGCAGGGCAGCAACAGGCAGTAGTCCCGCGGGCACCAGCGCAACGCGGTGAGCACCCCGCCCAGCGGGCCGCAGCCCTCGACGGCGTCGTTGATCACCGGCAGACCGAGGTCGCTGTAGGCATTTTCGGCATCGCCGCAAACCACCACCTCCGGCAGCCGTGAACGCAGCAATCGGTAGCTGTGCTCGAGCATCGTCGCGTCGGCCACTTGGAGCAGTCCCTTGTTGCGCCCCATGCGACGCGAGCGGCCGCCGGCGATCACCGCGCCGGCGACTCCCGGGCCGGCATCCTCCGCCAGGAGCGGGAGTTCCACCCGGAACTCGGTGCCCGGCGCGAGCCCCGAGAGGTCGATGGTGCCGTCGTGGCGGGTGACGATCTCGCGTACGATCCAGAGGCCCAACCCGGTGCCCTCGCCGGCCGCTTTGGTGGTGAAGAAAGGATCGAAGATGCGCTCCCGGTCGGCGGCGGGGATGCCGCGGCCATGGTCGCGGATGGTGAGGGCGGCGTGGGGGCCGCGGCGGGTCAGGGAGATTTCGATGGTGTCATTGCGGTCACTGGCGGCAATGGCGTTGAGCAGGAGATTCATCGCCATCTGCTGTAGATGTTGCGTCGATCCGCGGACCCGCAGCGGCCGGGAGGATTGCAGGAATCGACAGCGCACACCGCGTCGGTCCGCCTGGAGCGAGGCCAATTCCAGGGTTTGCGCGACCACCGCGGCGAGATCCACGGTGCCTTGCGCGGTTTCCGGCCGGCGGGTGTAGTCCAGGAGATCGCGGACGATCTGCTCGATCCGCTCCAGAGCGCTGTCCATGAGGGCAGCGTAGCGCACCACCTGGTCGCTGCGCTCCGGTTGCCGCTGCAGGCGTGCCAGACAGTTGCGGGCGCCGGCCAGCGGATTGTTGATCTCATGCGCCAGGCCGGCCGCCAAGGTGCCGACGGTGGCCAGGCGCTCCGCCTGAGCCAGCGCCCGCTGCTGTTCTCTGCTCTCCGCCTGGGTACGGCGGAGGCGCCCGAGCATCGCCACAAAGGCTTGCTGCAGGTCGCCGATCTCGTCGTTGCCGTGCGGTTTCAGAGCGACCTCGTACTCCGGTGCGCTGAGATGCTGCATCGCCCGGCTGAGTTCCTTGATGGGGCGCGCCAGGGTTCGGGCCAGGAGCAGCGAGAAGGCCAGCGCGAAGAATACTGCGATGGCGGTCGCCAGGTGGAAGCGCCCGCGGAAGGCGGCGATCCGGTCCAGTGCCGCGCGCCGGGTGAAGGTCATCTGCAGGGTGCCGAGCCGGCGGCTGCTGACCGCCAGCACGTGCCGCACGCGGAAGCGCACCGGGTCGAGATTCTCGAACTCGACAGTGGCGTCGGACTGCTCCAGGCGGTTCTCCCGCGGGTCGGCGAAGAGCGCCAGGTTGGAGCTGTTGCGCAGGCGTCCGGCGCTGTCGTAGACACGGATCTCCACCACGTTGCTGGCCACATCGGTCAT
>JALXCG010000696.1:10943-12677 GCA_026991065.1 Gemmatimonadota bacterium
CTCTTCGTGGATCAGCCCGAGCTGTTCGAAAAGCAGCGTATTCTCCAGCGAACTCTCCAGGGCGTGGGCCAGCAACTGCGCCCGCTCCACCACTTCGGCGTTGGCCTGGTCGCGGTAGGCGCTGGCGAACCAGTAATTGAAAGTGAGCGTGGCGAGCGCGATCACCAGCGCCGCGGCGAGGACGAATCTCACCTCCAGGGTGAGGCGCGGGGTGGCCCGGAGGAGGTGCCTCACCGGTTCCACTGCCCTACTTGCAGACCGGCGGCGCGCAACTCATCCTCCATCGCGACCAGTGGTGCGTAGGCGCTCCAGGGGGCGGCGACGAAGCCGTGGGCGAACTCCGGATCCCACTCGGCAAGCATCCGCGCCTGCGTGGGGTCGTTCGGATCGATCCGCAGCAGGGCGCGGATCACACTCTCCCGCACTTCCGGCGGACAGCCGGGCGCGGCGACGATCGGTACCGCCGGGATCGGGGCGGAGCGGTGGATGATGCGCAGGCCGGCGGGGAGAAATTTCTGCGCCACCACCTCTTTCATGGCGCCGGCGTCGACGGTGCCGAGGAGAACCGCGCGGGCGACACTGTCGTGGTGGTCGAGGAAGCGGTAGGCACCGAGTTCGCGCAGATGAACGCCAGCGCGATGGAGGTCATGGATCGGCACCAGAGCGCCGGAGGTGGAAAGCGGTGAGGTGAAGCCGAAACTGCGGCCGCGGAGGTCGCTGAGCCGCCGCAGGTCGCTATCGGCGCGGACCACGATGGCGCTGCGATAGGAAGGGAGGCCGGCCGGCGAGAGGGGGCGGAGCAGGGGCTCGGCGTTGCACTCCTGATGGGCGCGGACGCAGGTCATGCCGCCGAGCGAGGCGAGATAGACCTCGCCGCGGCAGAGGCGCTCCACCGCCTCGAAGTAGTCACGACTGAGCACCAGCTCGAATTGGTAGGGGGTGGCGCGGCTGAGATAGTCGACGATCGGCTGGTAGCCGAGGACCATGGTGCGCGGGTTGTAGCGCGAGATGACGGTGAAACCGATCGGCCGCGGCGGTGCGGCGGGTGTGCCCGGCGTGGCCGATGCGGCTGCCTCTGGGGCGTTGCCGGAGTGGGTGGCGGACTTCGGTTTTGGTGCAGCGGGTGTTTCCCGGGGCGTGGCGCGGGCACCGGAAGAGGCCGCATTCGCGCCGGGGGCCGTTGCCGCGGGCGTGGTGCCGCCGGCGGTGCTGCCGTGACCGGCGAGGGGTGCGGCGTTGCTCCGCTCTAAGGTGGCCGTGGCGTCGCTGTTGCCACTGGCGACAACCGGCGCGGTCGCGCTGATCGGGAGGGGCGCGATGACCTTAACGGCCCCGCTGAGTGCGCAGTCGCCATGGCGCAGGAGCGTGACCAGCAGCAGAAGCGGGAAGGAATGTGGGAGCGACATCGGCGTTGCCATGGGCTGGGTTTTGTGCAAACGCGGGGCTTCGGCGAGATGCGGCGAGTCTAACATGGCGGGACCGGGGCGGTGGCCGTGGCGGCGGCCACGGAATCGGGGGCGCGGGAGATGGGCCGAGACCGGGGATGCGGCCGGTGGAGGCGGGTGCGGAATCGGATGCGCGGAAGATGAGCCGGGGCCGGATGGGGGTGCACGATGCGCCGTTTCGGCCAGGAGGCGATGCGGGATGGGGAGGGGTGCTCCGCTGGAAAAAGCCGGGGCGCGGGGAGGATCGACGGCGGTGCGGTGAAAAAAGGTCTATGATCGATAGTGGCTT
>JALXCG010000697.1 GCA_026991065.1 Gemmatimonadota bacterium
AACTCATGCTGAATAGTCGCTCCTTTTGCGTCATCGGCGCAGGCACACTGGGAAAGTCCATCATTCGGGGACTCCTGCGCAGTGGCAAAGTCAAGCCGCAGGCGATTCGCGCCACGGTTGGCCACGAGGCATCGGTCGCGCCCGCGAAAGCCGAGTTGGAAGTAGCCGTCGGCACGGACAACGCCGCCGCGGCCAGCGGCGCCGACGTGGTGATTCTGGCGGTGAAGCCACAAAAAATGAACACCGCGGCAGGTGCGCTGCGGGGGATCGAGCTGACCGGCAAGCTCATCATTACGGTAGCGGCGGGGGTGAGCACAGCCCAGGTCGAGGCGGCAATCGGGGCGCCCGCGGCCCTGGTGCGGGCGATGCCCAATACACCGTGCCTGCTGGGGCTCGGAATGACGGCGGTGTGCGGCGGCGCCCACGCGAGTGAAGCCGACATCGCGTTGGCCCGGGCCATTTTTGCGGAGGTCGGGCGCACGGTTGAAGTGGACGAGTACTTGATGGATGGCGTGACCGCGCTTTCCGGCAGCGGCCCGGCATATATCTTTGTGGTGATCGAGGCGCTGGCGGAAGCGGGCGTCAAACTTGGAATCTCGCGCCAGACAGCGACCCTGCTGGCGGCGCAAACCCTGATGGGGTCGGCGCACATGGTCCTGGAGTTGGGAGCGCATCCGGCCCTGCTCAAGGATGGTGTCACCACGCCCGCGGGTTGCACGATCGACGGCTTGATGGAATTGGAGGAGGGGAAACTGCGGGTTACTTTGATCAAAGCAGTCGTCAAGGCAGCGGAACGCGCCGCCCGACTCGGTGGAGGAGCGCACTGCGCCGGCGGCGCGCCGAAGAGTGACTGACGCCCGGAGCAGCAGCAGCATGGATCAACGCGTCGGTATTGTGATCATTGGCAACGAGGTCCTGGCGGGAAAGGTCGTCGACGAGAACGGTCCCTATTTGTGCAAGCAGTTGTGGATGGTCGGGCGCGAAGTGGGCCGCATTTCGACCATCCCCGACTCGATCGACGACATCGCCCACACCGTGGCCGAACACGCCTCCCGTTTCGCCTACGTCGTCACCACGGGCGGAATCGGTCCGACCCATGATGATGTGACGATTGCCGGTATCGCCCGGGCTTTTGGGGTTGAGGTGGTGCGCAATCCAGAGTTGGAGCGCGTGCTGCGAGCCCATTTCGGTGCCCGCCTGACACCGGCGGTCGAGAAGATGGCCGATGTGCCGCGCGGCATCGACCTGCTCTACGATGACGAAATCCCATGGCCGATTCTGCGCTTCCGCAATGTCTTCATCTTCCCGGGGGTTCCGCGCCTGCTGCGGAGCCGGTTCGTCGCGATCCGGGAGCGCTTTCGCGCTTCACCGATCCTCTCGCGGCACCTCTATCTGCGCCTGGGTGAAGAGGAGATCGCGGATCTTCTGCTGAACTTCAACGCCGCCCACCCCCGCTTGCGTCTGGGCAGCTACCCGATTGTCGACCGGCGCGACTACCAGGTCGTGGTCACGCTAGAGTCTCGTCACGAGAAGGAACTCGATGCTGGTCAGGCAGAGTTGGTGGGCCTCCTGCCCGATGGCGCGATTGTTCGCATCGATACAGCCCCCGACTGCATCTGAAGGAGATCTCCCCCCTCTGCCCCGGGCGCGAAACTCAGGCTGCGGTGGAAGTAAGAATCGCGTTCAGCTTCTCTTCCAGAACTTTCTGGTTGAAAGGCTTGATGACATAGTTGCTGACACCGGCGCGAACCGCTTCGATGACATTCTTCTTCTTCGATTCAGCGGTGACCATGAGGAACGGCAGATTCTTGAAGTGGGAATCCGCGCGCACTGTCCGCAGCAGTTCGATGCCGGTCATGCCCGGCATGTTCCAGTCGCAGATGATAAAGTCGATGTGGTCACTGCGCAGGACCCGCAGCGCATCACCGCCATCGCTGGCCTCGGCAATGTTGGTATAGCCCAACCCCTTGAGCATCTTGCCGATAATTTTCCGCATGGGCGGAGCATCGTCGACAATCAGAATGCGCATGTTGCTGCTCATCAAATTCTCCCTAGATTCTCTGCGTACCTGGATCTTCCTCAACCGCCCTTGCGATCAACACAAACAGCCAGCACAAAGCTGCCCTCGGCGGTTTTGAACTCCACCACAACCACTTTTACCGCGTCGTCGGCCACGAGCGCGAGCCCATCCCCTTTGACGACAGTCGGTAACGCCATATCAAGATCGACATCCGCTTCAGCCAGAGAGGCTCTCGCCTGCCCGGACACCATGTTCAGCAGTTCGCCGATCACGGTCGGCGCACTCTCCAGTGCCTCTTCCGGAGTCTCCTCCAGCATTGCCGCGGCGATCGGCACAATCGTGCCTTGGGGGAAGGCAAGCGTAATTGCCACCGATAGCTCCCGACCGGCCAACCCCATGATGCCGGCGAAGTCACTCTTGACTTTTGTATTCGCATCCTCCCGGATCGAGACTACTTCAACCTCCGTGTCCGCCATCATCGCCAACACATCCGCAGTAGCTTCGACAAAAGGATCGATCTCAGTCGTGACCATCTCTGTCTCTCCCACGGTCGCCCTCTAGCAGGCTAGCCCGACAACCGACTCCGGGCACTCTACCGGTTGCGCCGGTGGTCATTCCGCCGGAACATTCTCCCTCCCGATGGTATCCGGGAGATGCCAGTAGAGCAGAGCAAGTTCGGTTTGTTATAGATCGGCCGGGCTCCACGTCGCTTTCACTTCAAAAAAAATCGTCCGCTCCATCGACGCCGCTACTCTGCCGTCCGGAGTGCAGTTCCGCTGTCGGATTGTGGTGAAAGGTCGCCACGCCGCTGCCGATGGGCCGGAGGTGTTCAGTCCATGAACAGGCGCGCACCGGCGGAGATGCCCCGCTTCTCCCGTACGGCAACTTGCAACAAATCTCAGTCGCCAGCATCTCCAACAGATAAAGACCATGCGAACGAAGGCCGATAGTTGAGCAGTGATTCAGCCCTGAACAGTCAATCGCGAGCCCCGCCATGCCCACAGACAAGTTAACGGAACCAACGGCCGTGCCGGAACCCGATGCCGAGCGGAAACCGGCTTCGCTATCGGCCGTGATTGATCTTCTCAGCGCGAATGGTCTGTCCGACTCGACGAAACTCATCGACTGCTGGGAGGCCCTGGTCACTCTGGTCGAAAAGGATGCGACCGGCGCACCTCGTCCCTATGGCACCAAACGCCTGTTGGAAGAGGCCTGCAACCAACTGGAAACGCTCGCGCTGGGCACAAGCGGCGCACCGGAATCGACCCTCAAGTCCACTCTGCGTCTATTGCAGGTCGTGGCAGGAACAGACCAGCCCCGGGACGCGGCGGCTTCCACTCCGCCTATCGTGCCGGAGCCTCAGGAAACGGCAGAGAAAGCCAGCCGCGTCGCGGCTCCATCCGAGGAGGAGAACGCTCGCCAGGATCACGCAGAGACGCCCCCCGAGTCATCCGATGCCCCACAAACACTCTTCATCGCCGCGGACCCGGAGTTGTTGACCGAGTTTGTTCAGGAGTCCCGCGACAATCTCGACGAAGCGGAACAGGCTCTACTGAGCCTGGAAACGGATCCAACCAACAAAGAGACCATCGATACCGTTTTTCGTGCCTTTCACACCGTGAAAGGGGTTTCGGCATTCCTCGATCTCACGCCAATCAAGGAACTCGCGCACAGCGCCGAGTCGCTGCTGAGCCGCGCTCGCGAGGGAGAGATCCGCTGCACCGGCGGCTACGCTTCACTGGCCCTCCGGGCGTTGGACGGTCTGCGTGCATTGATTGTCAGTGTCGACTCCCGAGCCTCGGCCGAGGCGCCATTGGAGATTCCCGCCACGCACGCAAAGTTGATCGAGATTCTGGGAGCCCCCGAGCGCTTCGGTATCGGCGCAACAGCATCCGAGTCCCCACTCGACACACTTCTTCCCGCTGAGGAGAGCACAGCTCCGCAGCCACAACAGGCGGAGGCCAAGCAGCAGACCACTAGCGACTCATTTGTCCGGGTTCGCACCAACCGCCTGGATCGCCTCCTGGACGCAGTTGGTGAGCTGGTTATTGCACAGTCGATGGTAGCTCAGGACAAGACCATCGCCGACGACCAGCAGATGGAGCTGTCGCGCAAAGTCGCGCACACAGGAAAAATCGTCAGAGAATTGCAGGATCTCAGCATGTCGCTGCGGATGATGCCGTTGAAAGCAACATTCCAGCGCATGGAGCGGGTAGTCCGGGATGTAGCGCGGAAAGGCGGCAAGAAAGTCCGTCTGACAACGGCCGGCGCGGATACCGAGATCGACCGGAATCTTGTGGATCTGCTGGCCGACCCATTGGTACACATGGTACGCAACGCCTGTGATCACGGAATCGAGACTCCCGAGGAGCGACTGCGCGCGGGGAAGCCCGAGATCGGCACGGTCCATTTGCGCGCCTACCACGACAGTGGGCGCGTCGTGGTTGAACTGAAGGACGATGGCCGCGGCCTTGACCGTGAAAAGATCCTCAAGAAAGCTATCGCGAATGGGCTGGTTGCCGCGGACCGTGTTCTCAGTGACGAAGAGGTCTACGGACTGATCTTCGCACCGGGCTTTTCCACCGCCGCCAAAGTCACCGATGTCTCCGGGCGCGGTGTGGGCATGGATGTCGTGCAACAGAGCATGCGCAAGGTCAAGGGACGGGTTGTCATTCAGTCGGAACTCGGGCGCGGGACCACTTTTTCCATTCATGTTCCCCTGACACTGGCGATCACCGACGGCATGCTGGTTCGTGTCGGCAATCAACGCTACATCATCCCCACCGTCTCCATCTCGATGAGCTTCCGGCCGGAGCCGGAGGCACTCAAGAGTGTGGCCGGCCGGGGAGAACTGGTGCTTCTGCGCGGCCACCCAACCCCCATCTTCAGGCTTCATCGCCTCTTCGGGATCGCCGGAGCGGTCGAGACCCCCTCGGACGGAATCCTTGTGGTGATCGGCGAAGCGGGCGATGCATGTGCCATTCTGGTGGACGAGTTGCTCGGCCAACACCAGGTCGTCACCAAATCACTGGGTCGTGGAGTCGGCCCTGTCACCGGCGTGTCCGGCGGTGCCATCCTCGGCGACGGGCGCGTCGGCCTGATTCTGGACACCGCTGGTTTCATTCGCATGGCCCGCGGCGATCAAGAAGATACCATCACTTCCGGAGCAGCGGCATGACCCCACCTTCATCGGCGCCGTCGAAAACCTCGCAAGACTCGATCGTCCACTCCGATCTCGCCGGGAAATACCTGTCTTTCTTTCTCGCCGACGAGGAGTACGGTATTGAGATCCTGAAGGTCCAGGAGATCATCGGCGTTCTTCCAATCACAACGATTCCGCGCACACCGCCGCATGTCCTTGGGGTGATCAACCTGCGCGGGAAGATCATTCCGGTGGTCGACCTGCGCTTGCGCTTCGACCTCAATGCAGCGGAAATCACCGAAGAGACCTGCATCATCGTCGTCGCCACCAGCGGTGTCGTGATGGGACTGCAGGTCGACCGCGTATCTGAGGTGATCGATGTTGAGCCCGACAACATAGAAGCCACTCCAAATTTCGGCGCACAGATCAATACCGACTACATTCTCGGTCTCAGCCGTTGCGAGGGCAGCGTCCGCCTTCTCCTCGATATCGACCGGGTGCTTCCAGCCTCCGATGTCACCTTGGCCAATGATCTATAGGGCCGGCCAGAGCGAACCGTGGTGGCATGAGCCCCCGGTGTTACCTTCAACCGGAATGCGACTCGTATGATATCGATGACGCGCACGGACTTCCGCGATATCGCCAGCATCGTCTACAAGGTCGCCGGCATCGCTCTGAGCGACGGGAAATTCGAACTCGTCCAGTCGCGCCTGCGAAAACGGGTTGTCCATACTCGCAAAAAGAGCTACTCGGAATATGTGCGCTACGTACAGGGGGAAGCGGGGGGCAAAGAGTTGCAGTCGATGATCGACGCGATCACAACCAATGAAACGAGGTTTTTTCGTGAGGCCGCCCACTTCGATTTCCTGCGAGATGTGGTTTTCCGAGAGACCACCCGACCCTTGCGCATCTGGTGCGCGGCGGCATCCACGGGTGAAGAGCCCTACTCGATCGCCATCACCTTGCGCGACCATTTTCAGCAGTCGGCGACCAGCAAGGTTCTGGCAACAGATATCAACTGCGAAGTACTCGCGGTTGCCCGCCGGGCCGTCTACAGCGAAGCTCGCATCGCCTCGCTGCCGGCCACAACTCGCGATCGACACTTTCGCCAAGTCAACGGCACCAATGGCGACCGTCAGTTTCAGGTCAAGCCGGACACTCGCGGGCTGGTGCGTTTCGCGCGGTTGAACCTGGTGAACGAATGGCCCATGAAGGGCGCTTTCGACGTGATCTTCCTGCGCAATGTCATGATCTACTTCGACGGCCCGACAAGACAGTGGTTGGGCGCCCGAGCCTGCGCCCACTTGCGCCCCGGTGGCTATCTCTTCATCGGCCACTCCGAAAGCCTGGGGATCAACCCACCTGGATACCGCAACATTCAACCCGCAATCTACCAGCGAACTGAAGGATCAGAAATTACGCTACCCCGGAGACCAATGTGAAAATCATTGTGGGAATGGCGGACATGAAAACGTCATCGGATCCGGATGACACACTCATCACCTATGCTCTTGGCAGTTGCCTCGGCATCGCGATCTACGATCCTGTAACCGCTGTCGGGGGACTCCTGCACGTGATGATGCCGTCGTCATCGATCGATCCGGCGAAGGCGGCCAGGAATCCCAGTGCGTTCGTCGACACCGGGGTTCCGATGCTGTTCAAGGCATGCTACGCACTCGGAGCGGAAAAAAAGCGCCTGATCGTCAAGGTAGCGGGAGGCGCGGCAACTCAGACCAGCAACAGCGACATCTTCCAGATCGGCAAACGCAACTTCACATCGCTTCGCAAACTGCTGTGGAAGAACGGCGTCCTGCTCAAGAAGCATGACGTTGGCGGCACTCGCCCACGCAACATGTCGCTTGGAATCGGCACCGGCGAGGTGACACTAAAGAGCGACGGCAGGATCACCCCGCTTTGAGAGGAGACGTTGAATGGCACTCAATGTTCTCGTGGTAGACGACAGCAGAATCATGCGCGGCATGGTCAAACGCGTGCTGGACCTGAGTGGGTTACCCATTACCCAGGTGTGTGAAGCGGGCAGCGGAGTGGAGGCGCTAACGGTGCTGGCCGACACCGTCATCAACTTGGCTCTTGTGGATATCAACATGCCCCACATGAACGGTGTCCAACTACTCAGTAGAATCCGTGCCGACGAACGCATCAAGGAACTTCCGGTGGTCGTTGTTTCTACCGAGGGAAGTGAAGAGCGAATCCGTGAGGTCGCCGGGCTCGGGGCTGCATTCGTGCGCAAGCCTTTTTCGCCCGAAACACTTGTTGATGCGGTCATCGACGCCATCGGAGGATCATATGGAGAACTTGACTTCAGCGCTGCGGGAGGCGGCGGAGCAGACTTTTGATACACTCTGTTTCATGCTCCCCGAAGAGACAGACGAAAGGCTGGCGGAGGAGTTGGAGGCCGCCGCCTGGGTACAGTTCACCGGACCGGTGAATGGCCACTTGGCGCTTTGGCTGCATGGCTCCCTGCAGGCGACCCTGGTGGGCAACATGCTGGGAACTGAGGAAGCTCTCCCGGCGGAGGATCTCGACGATGGCCTGAAAGAGATCGTGAATGTGATCTGTGGCAATGTACTCACGGCGATTCTGGGAACTGATGCCGTATTCGACATGACTCCGCCGGAAATGATCGATCCAACATCCGGATCGATGCCGCAGACCGGATCTCAACAGGCCCGCGTCAAGATCCGCTACCCGGATGGTTGGGCCGAGGTCGCATTTTACACACTTGCGCCCGCAATGGAGTCATGCTGATGATTCGTGTTCTGGTGGTTGATGATTCGGCCGTTGTTCAGCGGGTTCTTACTCTCGAACTGAATCGCGACGCGGCGATCGAGGTGGTTGGAACAGCCATCGACCCATACGCCGCACGGGAAGCGATTGCCAAGTTGCGTCCCGATGTTCTGACACTCGATATCAACATGCCACGCATGGATGGCATCACCTTTCTTGAAAAGCTCATGCACTTTCACCCCCTTCCGGTGGTCGTGGTGAGTTCTCTGACGCCGCGCAACAGTGCGCTGGCAATGCGTGCCCTCGCGCTTGGCGCAGTGGAGGTGATCTCCAAGGATGGCAGCGCTCTAACAGACAAGCAGCATGGGCTGCGGGCAGCGATTCTGCGCGCGGCCCAAGCCCGAATCGGTAGTGACGTTCCGGCGTCGCGAACCGTCTCAGATGCAGCGGGATCGGCTCGCTCCAACGCAACGATCATCGCCATAGGCGCCTCGACGGGAGGACCACGCGCGGTAGAGACTGTGCTGCGGCAGATGCCGGAAGATTCACCGCCGATTGTGGTGGTCCAGCACATGCCGGCATCATTCACCGGCCCCTTTGCCGCGCGTTTGAATTCTGTTGCGCCGGTGTGTGTGCGCGAAGCCGAAGCGCAGATGCCTCTCCTGGCGGGCACCGCCTGGATCGCCCCCGGGCATTCCCACCTCTTGGTGCAGAGGGGTGCGTCGGGGCTGATCATGCAACTGTCCACCGCCCCCCCGCACAACTACCATCGACCCAGCGTCGACACCCTCTTCGAATCCCTGGCGACAGCAATGAAGGGTGGTGGTGAGAGGGCTGTCGCGGCGCTGTTAACCGGAATGGGAGAAGATGGAGCGCGCGGACTCCTGGCTCTCCGCCGGGCAGGCGCCTACACGATTGCGCAGGATGAAGACTCCTCCGTTGTCTTTGGCATGCCACGCGCCGCCATTGAGATGGGCGCCGCGGAAGCGGTTGTGCCCCTGGCGGAGATCGGCAACGCCATTCTTGCGGCGGAATTCGCCTCTTCCCCGGCAACTAGTTATTGACGGCTGACCCGCGCCGGTGATTCCACGCAATCGCCGCCAGCATCAGCACCAGGGCTCCTCCGCCGCCAAGACCTGACAGTGCGCCGGGAGCAGTTGCCGGCCCCCAGCCGGTGTAGTCGACACCGGCAATGATCAAAACGCCGAGGATCAAGGAAGCCAGGGCATCCCCCGTAATCAAGCCGGCAGCGTTCAAAATGCCCCCATGGGAAGCGGGGCGGTTGCCCCGAGCGCCCAGGAAACGGGCGATTGAGCCGAGGATGATCCCGGTACCGATGACCGAGGGAAGGTAGATCCCGACCGCAAAGGCCAGCGAACTCAGGATCAGACCACGGCGTTTTCCGGCGGCTTCTATGCCCACGGCAAGCAGGCCCAGCGCCCCTCCGACCGTCACCGGCCCCAGCGGAATCTCAGCATCCAGAAAAAGCGATTGCAACACCGTGGCGAAAAAGCTCGCCTGCGGTGCCGGGAGATCCGGGCTGCCCAGGGTGTAAGCCTCGTGCGCCAACCACAGGGTCAGGGGCACAACGATGGCGCCTCCAATCAACCCGAGCAACTGGCCCAGGAACCCATCCTCAACCCGGTATCCGTTGAGTTGCATGGTTTTGTAGTCCTGGCTGGAATCATTCGCGGCGCAGATGGCGACGCAGGCCGCAACCACCAGGGGCACCAGCAGAACCACGCCCTCAACACCGGTCAGTCCGATTCCGAGAGCGGTCAGGCTCAGCACCAGCATTCCCATGAAGACGGTACCGCTGACCGGCGAGGCGGAGCTTCCCACCTGCAAGGAAAGCAAACCGCCAAGCCCGGAGAGCAGCGATACCAGGAGCAACGCAACGCCGCCCAGAATCACCACGGCTGAGGTCGCGGCGCCCGCCAGCACCATCAGCAGGAGCAGCAGAACCGCCCCCGAAACAATCGACGCATAGAGCAGCAGGCGCATTCGGGGAGAGAGTTCGAGGAGCGCGTCGGCACTGCCGGAGTCCACCGCGGCGACATTGTCGCGGCGCCCTTCCAGGAGATAGCTGACCAGGCTGTAGAGCACCGCAACCACCATTGCGGCACCGCCAATCCAGCGAAAGGTCGTATCCGGCATACCGGCGGCGGCGGCATACCCGGTTGTAAGAGCGTTGACCAGACCGCCGGCGAAAACCAGGATCGCCGTCGGCAGTGTCAGCAGAGCACCGATCCCCAGATAGATCGGCGCGGCCGGAATCGGTAGGTCCAGTTCGAGTCCCGACGGCCCAATTCGACGCAGATGCCAAGTGAACGTGAAGATCTCTTCCCGCAACCAACCGAGCAGAATCGCCCCTTGAGCAAAGAACCCGGCAACCAGTCCGGCTCCCAGTGACGGCCCCAGTCGGGGGCGCTCTTCGGGGCGCTCCACAGCTGTTTCAATCAATCGATCGGCCGCCACCGCTTCCGGTGCGGGCAAACGCGGATCGGTCAAGAAACGGCGGGTAGCCAGGCCGACGAATCCAAATCCCAGGAGAGCACCGGAGAGGCTCGCTACAATCAGCCGCGGAACATTCACCACGGGCACTTCAAGCCCCAACTCAGCATAGAGAATCTGGATGATCGGAGCGGTAAAGACCACGCCCGCAGTGACCGCGGCACCGGCGGAGCCGGTCACCTGAGAGATTGCCAGGAATCGCTTCAGGCGCGGCCCCAGGACCGCCCCCAGCGAAACCCAGCCAACCAACACGACCAACGGACTCACTCCCGGTGTGATCCCCGCTTTGGCCGCTGATATCACCAGTGCCGCGGAGAGCACAACCGAAATCACGAAACCCCAGGCAAGCCCCAGGCGCCCGGGATCCATGCCTTCCTGCTTCTCTTCCGCGGGGTGCGAACTCTGCGTTCTCATCAAGCTGCTCCTTTTGGGTTTGGAAGGGTGAGTCTAGCGGAGCAATCTCTGCGATTCGCAACAAAGCGGCGGCGCTCCGAAGCGCGGAGCGGGATTCAGCCGAATCACAATTGCGTCGAAGAGCTGTAAAAAGCTCGTTGGCTCCGTTCCGGCGCCGGCCGCCCGACCGTTCCGCGCCTCGTTATGAGCGAATGACGCGGGCGCTTCCGACCGGCAAGGAGACCCTCTGATCATCGCTACCAAACTCCTCCCCGCTTCCTCCGCCACCCAGTCCCAGCACCACCCGCCCCACCTGCTGGTCATCGGCCGTGCAGCAACCGTGCGCGGAGCGGATGGTGTGCTGCGCATCCAACCGGCGGATGGGCACTACATCGACGAAATCGCCGGTGCCTTCGCTTCTACCCACTACCTCGGGGCTGTCATTGAACCGCGCCACAATGCCCTGCATCGAACGCAGAGTTCGGTGGCCACCTATCAGCCCCGGAGATTCCTCGTTCGCCCTTTGCCGGAGTCGTTCGATGAGGATCAGCGGGGCCTGATCGCCGCCCTCACACGTCTCTGGCGTCAGTGCCGAACCATCTTGCGAGAAGCGCGCAGAGCCGACCTGCTCTTTATCTTCCTGCCCACATTCCGCGGCGCGCTCTCTGCTCTCGCCGCGCGAATCCTCGGCAAGCCGGTGATCGTCTATCTCGGCACTCACTGGCCCGAAGTCGTGCGCGAGGACCGGAGATGGTCCCGGAACTTGCAAGCTCGGTTGCTGCGGCCGCTCTACGTTGCAACCACCCGGCTTCTGGAGAGGGGGGCGATGTGGGCGGCGGGCGCCCGCATCGTTACCGGCGCGGTACTGCAGAAAGCTTACGGCAACCTCCCGGGACCCACTGTGCAGACACCTCCGGTCGTAAACTTCGATCTGGAACTCGCGCGATCCCGACGGCTGGCGACGGAAGCTGCCGGGAGGAGGCTGGGCCAGCCCTTGACCCTTCTCTATATGGGAGCGTTGCGCCCGGTAAAGAACCTCTCCCGGGTTCTGCGTGCCGTCGCTCTGCTCCGCAGCCGCGGAGAGTCCGTGCGGCTGCTTCTGGCCGGCAACGGCGCGGAGGAAGCGGCGCTCAGAAGGCAAGCACAAGCGCTGGGACTCACGCCGGATGCCTGCATCTTTCTGGGCTACATCTCCGACCCGGCAGAAAAGGCAAATCTCTATGCCGAAGCGGATGCTCTCATCCTGGCGAGCCATGCCGAAGGCTTCCCGCGCGTGATCTATGAGGCCCTCGCCACCGGACTCCCGGTCGTGGCGTCAGCTCTACCGGGGATCCAGGCCGGGGTTCCAGCGGCCGGAATCAGCTGGATCGACCCCGGATCCACCGATTCCATTGCCGCGGGGATCAGCCGCGCACTGCACCGTCCCAGTCCGGACCCGGCACTGCGAGACGCGCAACGAATCGCCAGCGCGGCATTCTCCATCAAGCCATCAGAGGTCGCCCTTGAGCTGATCGAGACGCTCCTCGGGAACACCCCGGCCGCACAGCCGCGCTTCACTCGTCCGGATTGGAACGATTGAAAGTATAGCCGGTCACTACGCCGGCCCGGTCGAACCGGATCACCAGATCCTTGGTGCTGGCGTCGCCAAAAGCACGGTATTCATAGCGGCCATAGGTCCAGGTCGGCATGCCATCTTCAATACCGGTACGCCATGGTTCGCCAAACAGCTCTCGCACATCGGCTTTCGTTGTCTCGCCGATCCGCAGGTCTGAAACACCGGCATCCGGGAAGTCGCGCCCAACGCGAACGCAACTCGCCAACAGCAACAGAGGAATCAGCACGG
>JALXCG010000698.1 GCA_026991065.1 Gemmatimonadota bacterium
CTGCGTCACCCGCCCCACCTCGATCACCCGCCCCGGGGCGGGTGGCGCAGTGCAGCTCGCAGACCGGCCGGAGCCGGCACCGTCACCACCCCTGCAAGTGGCCTCATGGGCGTTTGCTCTTTCGAGAAACTCCTGCTCCCCCCTCTTGCACCAAGGGAATCCGCGCAAGCAGTTCATTGATGGGCTCGACACTCGTCGCACTCACCTCCTGAATCGCCTTGCCGTCCTTCCAAACCTCCAAAAAACGCTCAACCGTTTCCTTGCCTGTATCAAGCACCAACTTCTCAGGCAGCCGCGCTTTGCCCGCGAAATAGGCGAGTTGGTCCCATGACAGTTCACTCATCGCTTTTGAACGTCCAAGCGTGAGTGCCATATTTGCATCTGGTAAAAAGGCAATCGTGGAAACAAAATCGTAGCCGGGCGCAAGCTGCGCATTGCGCTTGTCCGGATAGATCAGGGACCAATTCTTGAGGTGCATATCCGCATTGCCAATGAGTGCGCCAAACACCAAACGACGGACAAACTCCGCTACGCCAGCAGCGCCGGTTTCAGCCCACAGAACTTCGGCGATATTTCGGTAGCTGGCTCGCTCATATTTGCGCTCGGGAAACAGACCAAAGACTTGCGCAAAATCCTCGATATGAACAGCACCACCATTCTCCTTGCGATCAAAGCGTTTTACCGCGAGAGCGGTGCCTTTCATGCGGGCGACATCCTCCGGCAGCCCGGCAATCCGGTTCAGGGGAATCAACCGAACTTCAGGCACATCAATCCCAATCGCACGGGCGAGTTCCATCATCGCGAACTCGTTTTCCGGCACACCTTCAAACTTCATCGAAGGGAGTTTGAGAACCCACGAACCGCCCACGCCTTCAGCGGGGATCGTCAGCCCACCGGTCGCTTCCATTACCGCAGAAAACTTGAGCTGGACGCCCGCCAACGAAAACCGCAACAAGGCGTCCGCAGACGGTTCTCGCAGTGCAACCTCTCCTCCCGCTTCCGGTGACCAGGCTTCCCCGTCAGCGGGCGTAACGCGCAATGCACCGGGCAGGTCACGCCCAAGCAGCCAAAGCAGAAAGAACTCACGTTGCGGATTCACTCCAGCCCGTTTCGCCAAATAATCGCGAAGCGCGCCCTCAGGAAGCAGATTGGAAAAGAACGGTGGAACGCGCCGGCGGGTTGGCCGCACATCGGTAATCAATTCACCAAGCGAGTCCCTGAAAGAAAGACTGAGCGTCGGCCTGCCCGCATCGTCGATGTAGGACTGATCAAAAGCGAAGAGGGTCTGATCTCCGGGCAGCAAGCTGATTGTGCCAACCCTCCGGCCATGCAATGCGACCGCCAGGATCGATACATCAGGCATCGTCGTCCTCGCCATCCAGCGCATATGCCGGTCGCTGTTCCGTGCGCTCGGAGCCGCCCTCACCAAACTCAATAATGCTCTTGACAGCAGGCACATACCTACGCGGCACCGGCATCAACTCGAGATCAAGCGCCCGTGAGAGATTAATCAGTGTGGAGGCCCTTGCATCAACGCCGGCATTCTCGATTCTGGAGATCTGAGCTTGGGGAATGCCTGTCGCCTGAGACAGCTCGCGCTGGCTCAGGCCCTTTCGTTGACGAGCCGCCCTGAGCGCTTCAGCCAGATATTCCAAGACATAAGACATGATGGTTCTTTCGATATCAAACAATCGGAACGATATAGAAATATATATCGCCCCGTGAGGCCATTGTCAAACACTGTGATGCGGGAATGGGGACGGTGAGTCGGGAAATGACTTCGGTGATCGCAGCGACACCGGTGGTGTGTTCGGCCTGTTGGTTGAACCATTCTCCGGGGTTATCCATCGATCAGTCGCGAAAACAGCTTCGTTAGTCGGAGGTTTCAAGGCGCAGTAGCTTTCCCTTCATGCTCGGCACTACCTGCTTCATTGGCTGCCGTGCATGTCTCCCGGAATTCGCCCGGTTGACAGCAACATTCACAGGAAAGGACAGCGTGCAATGGGAAACCGACAGCACACAGCAATTCCAGGAGTCGCCATTGGGCTGACGCTGGCGACAATCGCACTGACTCTTGCCGGAGCCGGAACTGCGCAGGAGACGGCAGCAATCGCCTCCCTGGAACCACTGGCGGCCGGTGACGCGGGGCTTCAACTGGAGCGCAATCCCGCCATTCCGCCTCTGGGGGAACCCAGCCTCTCTGCCAAGGGGGTGGATCGCGGGGACGGCTTCGCCTCACCCACCGACTATCCACAGCAGCGGCACGTGATCTACTCACCGGCGCGCAACACTTATGCCGCCTTCCAGGAGTGGAACGGCGCCCGCGAATTCGCCATCACCGGCAGCTTTTGGCGGGCCTTTGGGGCCTGGTCGCCGGAAGGGATCGCCTCTTCTCCGGATCTGGAGGTGGATGCCGGGCGTCCCAGCGCGCACGAGACCGCGGACGGAGCATTGGTAGCCTATCACTCGACCGAGAATGGTTCTCAGTATGGCCTGTGGGTCAATCGCTATAACGTCAACACGGGGGAGTGGACCGGGCGTCGGCGGGTGAGTCAAGGGGCCGGAACCTTCCCCTTCCTGGAGCGCTCTTCTGATGGCATCTGGATGCTGGTGGCGACCGAGGACAGCGGTGGATCCGCCGTCGTGAGTTATCGTTCAGACGATGACGGGGTGACTTGGACCCGCCATTTGGTCGCAGACCAAGTTACAAACAACTGGTTGCTGCCCAGCGGGGCCGCGGACCCAAGCAATGGCGATCTCTACATTTCCTACAACAACGACCTGGACGGTGACGGCTATGGTGACATTGTGATCCATCGGTCCACTGACGGTGGCACCACCTGGTCTCCCGCGCAGGCGGTCGCTCTGGGCGTGCGGGGTGCGCAAATGGTGGAGCCCTCACTGGTGGTGGATCGGCAACACCGTGTCCACCTGGTCTTTCAAGCCAACACGGCAACGGATTTCAGTGGCGGATTGAATGGACTGGCGGCGGTCGGGATTACCGGACCGCCGCAATATGCCGTCGGGCACTTTGAGCAGAACCAATGGGTGGCGGAGTACAGTCAGGCGCTGCTGGACCGGAAGCAGTTGGTTGCGCTGCCGGATAGCTGCGCCCTGGAACCGACGCTGGAGAATCTGGCCACGGACCTTCTCACCGGCATGGTTCAACTGGGAATCTATCGGGGTGAGACCGGTGACATTCTGTACGCAACGTACAATCAGCCCTACATGGCGGTGAGCAACGAAGGCCAGGTGGACAACTGCGGTCCGTGGCAGGTCTTCTACCAGAGTCGGGACCTGGAATCCGCCGGCGGATGGTCGGCGCGGAGTCAAGCTTCGAAGATTACAGAGGAACAGGCGGACGCCGGACGAAATGCGATCCATGTGCACATCACCCAAGAGGTGCCGGCAGCCGGCCCCGGGCTGCTCTGGTCAGAGATGGAGAACGCCACTGCTCCCACGGACGTGGTCTTCGCCCGCCCGGTGGTCGCCGGCCCTCCCCTGCAACTGGACCTGGCCGTTCACGCGTCGCAGGTGGCGCCGGGAGAGGAGTTGCCCTTTGACTTCAGCATCCTCAATCCGGGGGCGGATGCGGAAGCTTTCCAGGTGTGGGTGGATGCCTACGATGCGGAAGGCGCCCCGGACCCCAACAACCCGGTATTCGGGCCGGCCGACATCAGTCTGGATGGCTCCACCCGGCTGCGAGGGGTGGGAACGGCCACCATTCCGGCAGACACCGAACCGGGCGAGTCCTACCGCCTCTGCCTGAAGGTGGGTACTTTCCCAGGATCGGTAATCGACGAAGCGTGCACCGAATTTGATGTCGTTTCGCCGTAGCGGCAGCCTTCTTGGAGCCGCTGGAG
>JALXCG010000699.1 GCA_026991065.1 Gemmatimonadota bacterium
ACTTCGCACTGCTTCCAGTGGATTCGGCTCGCGCCCCAGCACGCCCCCCCCCACAACCGGCGTCAATGTGCGCAGCGGCACGCGAATGTGAACCTTGGCCGGTCTTGGTTCTTCGATCTCAGGCGGCGAGATCCTCTTGGCGATGGAGCGAGGAACACCTCGGCGCATAACAATCTCCCGGGTCCATTATCCACTATAGTTGCCAAATCGCCACTATAAATGACGCAATCCGACTCTCCCGACATGCAGGAGCATCGAGTGACCACCATACCACATTTTGCGCCTCCGCGAGACCGCTACCGACATATTATTGGGAGCGACGGACTCGGTCCAAGTTTCTCACTGTATCGATTCTTGGCACTCTTGGGGTGAATGCGATTGCCCCTCAACCATCAGGAAGCGCGAACAGGTTGAAAATCCAAGCTCAGGGTCTGGTGTGCGAATGCGGTGGTGAACCGAGACCGGACATTCGAAGAGCGGGATTGGTAGCGACAGCTTGCGGAATCGTGGCCGTGGGACCTGGTCAATCGCTCCGGCAAGGGGAGTCCCTCTTCCGAGGGCCCGACTGCTGCCGTGACTGTCCTTGCAAGTCTGAACGATGTGGATCCGAGTGCCGTATCCAGCCAACACCTTGGCCACACGCCCGCGACGCCGATCGTCAGCCACGTCGCAGGCCACAAGATGGTTCATCCCAATGCTCTCCCGTCTAGCGACTCTGCGAACACCCTGTGGTTGGCCGCTCACCAGATCGCAGCCATCGACGAGTGTTCGGATGGCTTTGCATGAAGCAATGCCAGCAAGAGTTCTTGCCGTTCGCGGATTTCTTGAATGACCGGAGCAAAGTGGCGGTGAAAAAGGCGGCATCGCATTCGTTACCTTGCCGATTACTGGTGGATCCGGCATGTGCGCCCGCTCTTGCGCACTCATGACTCCTCCAGTGGTCGATCTCAAGTGCTTCGAGCAGGATGCCTGTTGGGTCTCGACCAAGGCAGCCTCTTCAACCCTTGCGACCTCCTCTTGCTGAGTTGGTTGGCAAGAATGCGGCGGTTAATTAAGGGAGTAGTGCCCTGCTCCAGGCACATTCAAGAGAGCGAAACAGCACCGGAAACCTCAACTGGCACTCCTCGCACATCGGGGGCCGCGGGTCGTGCGGCAAGCTCAACTGCGCGTAGCCGTGTCGTCTCTTACCGGAACGCTCAACTCATGTTCGCGGGAGGGGAGCGCCCGTCCATCCCTGGACCCAAAGAAGGGCGGCTGCGCGCAGCACTCCCATGCTTCTCCAGAGATCCCCTCTCTTCCAAATCCAGGACATCTCCTGAGAGGGGCGGGCGCGATCAGCCCCACCACAGCTTCCCGCTGTACAGCGGTTCGGTCCCGGCAAGCTTTCCGACTTCCCGAATCGACAGCTCTGGCAGGTCCAGGCGAAAGACCTTGGCCGAAAGCCAGCAGTGCTTCAACCCCCGCGACCGCCTGCCCACGGCCCATTTCACGACAGCACGACTCGGTGTTGATGCCAAACTCAAGATCCTGGTGGCGAGCATCTTGCCTGCCGCTCAAAGGAGCCTCGGAAACCCCGACTTCTGCTGCCACGCCCCGGCCAACGCCAGCTTGAACATTCTCTCGGCTTTGAAGCTCAGCGAACGGACTCGCGCGAAGAGCCGGCACCTTTACCATCCCTGCAAATGGCATTCAAAGGCTTCTGATTTTGGGGGGGAGGTCCTGGTTCAAATCCAGGACTTCCCCCAAAAAGCTCTGACCAAATCGTGAAACCGACAGTCCTGAAATAGCTTGGAGCGCCAGACAAGTGAAATGGGGGAACTTCATGCAGAAGGACCTCACGCGTAGTAGAGTTTGGGTAAGGAAAAATAACTCAAGCACTTACGCGGAGGTCCCAAGGGATGATATCGCAGATCGGAGCAAAGTTACGCGGGCAAATCGCCGGATTTTCGGGGGAACTTGCTTCGGGGCAGGGCAAGGTGGCTTCTCGCTTCGTTCAGGAGATGATCTACGGCCTTCTGGCTAGTGGTTCGGTGCGGCTGACGCAGATTGCACGTACTCTGGATGAAGAGATCTCGGTGAAGAAGACTCACTGGCGACTTTGCCGGAATCTAGCGAATCGGCGAACTGCGGAAGCGGTAGCGGGTGCGGCGCTTCGGATGGGAGCGGAGCGGGTGGACCGGGACACGCTCTTGATTGTTGATCCATCGGATTTGCGGAAGAAGTACGCACGGTCGATGGAGAACCTGGCACTTGTTCGTGACGGCAGCGAGAAGGCGATTGTAGCGGGCTACCACCTCACTGAAGTCGTTGCAGCAGAAGCCGGTTCGCCAGAGATCGTTCCCTTGGTTCAGACCTTGTGGTCGTCGACGGCGACAGATTTTGTAAGCGAAAACGACGAGATCCTGACTGCGGTTGATCGAGTCTGTGAAGCCACGAAAGGACGTGGCGTCATTGTGATGGATCGCGGTGGTGATCGCGGAAAGCTCCTTGTTCCTTGGGCGAAAGACCTGAAAAGACACTTCATTGTGCGTCTATGCGGTGATCGCAATTTGCTCTTTCGCAAACGCCCCGTCTTGGCTGAACAACTGGCGCGGGACTGCAAAACACCGTTTCGAGAAGTCGTCGTCAAAGAACGCCGAGGACGAGAGCAGTACCTATCGATCGATTTCGGTTTCCGTCCCGTCAGACTTCCCGACTTCCCCGATCGACAGCTCTGGCTGGTCGTGGCGAAAGGCTTTGGCCGAGAACCCATGATGCTTCTGACCAGCCGACCGCTGAGGCGTAGCCGCAAGGTGGTCTGGTGGATCATCAATGCCTACATCAGCCGCTGGAGGATCGAGAAGACCATTCGCTTCATCAAGCAGTCCTACCAACTCGAAGACATTCGGTTGCTCTCCTACACTCGCCTCCAAAACATGATGGCCTTTGTTCTGGCCGCGGCCTACTTCACAGCAGCACGGCTCGGTGGCGAGGTCAAACTCAGCATCCTGGCGGCGAACATCCTGCCAGCCGCTCAAAGGATTTTCGGAATCCCCAACTTCCGCTATTACGCCCTTGCCGACGCCATCTTGAACATCCTCTCGGCTTTCAAGCCCCCAAAACGGGCTCGCGAGGGGCCGGCACCTTCACCACCCCTTCAAATGGCATTCAAAGGCTTCTGATTTTGGGGGGAGGTCTTGGTTCAAATCCCCTTGCCCCGAATCGGTCCAAGATGTAGAATGCATGTCGTTGTATGGGGGCCTTTTTTCAGGCCACCCTGCAGTTATCCACAGACATAATGGCACAATCAACATGACATATTGTCAGTGCGCAAATCGACCTTCTAACCTTATGTGGGGCAATGGCTCTGGAAGTGAGGGGTGACAAAGCTTCCCTGACGAAGAAGGGATTGAAACAAACGGCGATAGCGGCGGCGGTCATTCGGACAATGAGTGACAAAGCTTCCCTGACGAAGAAGGGATTGAAACACACGTGGGGGTTCCTTGAGGCGCCGCGGATTACAGCGTGACAAAGCTTCCCTGACGAAGAAGGGATTGAAACCCGACCGTCGTCTGTCCGGTGAATTCCATCGCAGCAAGTGACAAAGCTTCCCTGACGAAGAAGGGATTGAAACACGCCTTCCTCGCCTCCGCGACGGTAAAGACTCGCGGGAGTGACAAAGCTTCCCTGACGAAGAAGGGATTGAAACATATTTTTCGAGAAAAACATGACTTTATCCTTTCGTGTGGTGACAAAGCTTCCCTGACGAAGAAGGGATTGAAACCTTGATCACCCGATAGAGTGGTTCTCTCCCCTAGAAGTGACAAAGCTTCCTTTACGAAGAAGGGATTGAAACACGGTTCTGACAGAACGTCGATGAG
>JALXCG010000700.1 GCA_026991065.1 Gemmatimonadota bacterium
TTCTCCGGGGTGGGTTGTTGGCCGAAGGCGGTGGCGACCAGGCCGCGCTCCCAGAGATCCTGGACATAGCCGGTCTGGCCCGACCAGGGGACCAGCTCCTCTTGGGGCCGGCTGATCACCGGGATGTAGTGAAAAGTGGGGCAGTAGCGCTGCATGGCGATGAGTTCGCCGCGGTAGCCGAGATCCCAACTGTGGCGGGCGCCGAGCAGGACCACAGTGTGAAGGTCAAGTTTGCACTCCAGGTCGTGACGCAACATGCTCATGTAGGGGGCAAGGCCGGTGCCGGTGGCGATCAGCAGCAGGTTGCTCTCTGCCGGGACATTGGCCAGGGTGAAGAGGCCGCTGATCTTCTTCCCGAGATAGACGCGGTCGCCGGGCTTGAGGGCGAAGAGACGCGGAGTGAGGGCGCCGGAGTGAACCAGGGTGATGTAGAACTCGAGGTAGCCGGCTTCGTGCGGGGCGGAGGCGATGCTGTAGGCGCGGCGGATTAGTTTGTCGGGGGTTGAAGAGGTGGGCTCGGGATCGGCGAGGAACGTGCGGGGGGCGGCGTGGGGCAGGCCCAGCACGGCGAATTGACCGGCTTCCCAGGGGGGAAGTTTCCAGCCGTCGGGAGCGACCCGGAGGATGATCAGGCCCGACGCGACTTCGATCCGGTGGGTGACGATGGCGTTCAGTTCAGCGGCCATGGTTGGGTTGCCTTTCAGGGTGGAGCGGGCCGGGGACGGAAAGAGGGACGACCGGCGCGGAGGGCAGGGGAGGAAAGCTGGAGAACAACTCCCATTCTAGTGTAGGTCCGGGTGACGGATGGTGGAGCGCGGAATCCGCAGGTCGATTTTGCAGCTCCGCTGCAGCACATTTGACACCCGCGGGCCCGGCTCCCTACGCTGAAGTTTTTCTCTTTCGCGCACCGCCTCTGCCCGGCTCTCGTCGCGGCTCCTCCGGGAGGCTTCTTGGGTCTTTCCAAACGCTCGTTGCTCCTGATCTTCCTGCTGGCCTTGCTGGCCTGGGCCCGCGCGCTCACGGCGCCGTTCTGGCTCGATGATTATCTGCAGTTGGAGCGCGCCCGGGCGGCGTTGCTCGATCCGCGAGCGCTACTTAGTGGCTTCCATTTCGCGCTGGCGGACGTTTCCCCGCTGTGGCTGGCCAATGAATCGTGGTCGGTGCGCTATTTTCGCCCGCTGGTCAACGCCATTTTTGTCGGCGAGTGGTCTCTGTGGGGCGACTGGCCGGTTGGCTACCACGCGACCAATCTTCTCTTGCACGGGGTCGCTTCGGTGCTTTTTGCCGGGGTGGTGGCGCGCTTCACGCGGCGGCGCCGGGTGGCGCTCTTGGCCGGGTTGATCTTTGCACTCCATCCTTCACATCAGGATAGCGTGGGTTGGATCACCGGACGCACCGATCTGGTGGCGGCGATTCCGTTTTTCGGCGCTTTGTGGTTCCAACTGCGGGCGCGGGAGCGGGGGCGTGACTGGAGCGGGTGGGCGCTGCTGCTCCTTGCCCTCGCCTTTCTGGCCAAAGAGAGCGCGGCGGCTTTTGCGCCGGTGGCCGCCGGTCTGGCCTGGTACGATTCTCGTGGCCAGGGCGCGGCGGTGGTGGTGCGCAGGATGTGGCGGGCGGCCTGGCCGGCGCTGCTGCTCACGGTCGCCTATGTTGCCTTTCGGCTGGCGACCGGTGGTTTCGGCACGCCCGGATCCGCCTATCTGACCCCGCCAAGCGATCCGGCGTTTCTCCATTTGGCCATCTGGCGATATTTCCAGTATTTGTTGAACCTTCTTTTCTTAGTGCCCGTGGAGCCGGTGGTTGTGGGGCCGGCGCTGGCGGCCAGACCGGGGGCGATTGCGCTCCTGGCGCTGCTGGTGGCGGCGCTCTTGGCGGCGGCGCTGCGGGTGCGCCGGGCGCGCCCCCTGGTGATCGCCGGCCTTTTTTTCTGGGCAGTGACTCTGGCGCCGGCGATTCCCATTGTCGAGGGGCAGCGCTTTCTCTATCTGCCTTCGGCCGGGTATGCCCTGGCGTTTGCCGCGGCGCTTGAGGGGTGGCTGTGGCGGCGGCGGTGGGTCTTGGGCGGTCTGCTCGCCATGCTCCTGACGGCGGCGGTGGTCAAGTCGACCTTTCGTGCCCACCTGGTCCGGGAGACGATGGCGCCGATCGCCGAGCTGGCCACGCTGCGCGACGAGTTCCGGGCCGGTGATCGGCTCTATTTCATCGATCTGCCACCGCTGGTCTGCATGGGCTTCGGGGCTGCGGTGCGGCAGATACTGGGGCGCGACGATCTCAGCGTGACGGCGCTTACTTTGGCACCGGAGTTGCCGCCGAGCGCGGCCCGCTGGATAGAGCGCGGGGGAGGCGCGCCGGAAGCGGGCAAGGGCCCCGCCGCCGAGCGTCTGCGCCTGCGCCGTGACCGTGCCGGGCGACTCACGGTGGAACGGGTCGGCGGTGAGTATTTCGCGACCTACATGGAGCGCTTTTTTCTTTGGGGGCAACCGTTACCACGAGAGGGTAGTCTGATCGACGCGCACGACCTCAAAGTGGAAATCGGCCCGGCGGGTGAGGGCGGCGGCATTCGCTCGCTGCGCTTTGCCTTCGACGGCGGGTTGAATTCCAGGCGCAACTGGTTCTTCCTCTGCAAGCCGAGCACCCTGGAACGTTTGAGGCCGGGGGAACTGCCGGTGGACAAGGCCGGCATGGAGCCTGAATCCGGATTGTGAGACGATGACAGCAGCAGACAGCAGAATTGGGTTTCGAGATTCGCTCTGGCTCGGGCTGACGCTCGGTCTGGGCAATGGGTTGATCGCAGCGGCCGCCGCTCTGTGGACCGACAATCCATTGTTGGGTAGTTGGTATTTTGTCTGGGATTTTGTCCTCCGCGCGCTCGCCCGGGTGGTGCCGGAGTGGTTGGCGGCCAGTCTGGGTGGCACCGCGGGGGGAATTCTGCTTTTCAGCGTGCTGGGGCTCCTGACTGGCGTGGTCAATGCGCTCGTGCTACGGGTTCTCCAGGGATGGGTGCGAAACCGGACTCGGCTCGGCCGGGCGCATGTTGGTTTGGCGCTTTTTCTGTTGCTCTTCACCTACTCATTTGTCAGCACCTTTGACGTAGCCTTCAGTCAGGCGGAGATGACGGCCATGGCGGTGCGGATCATCGCCGCTCTGTTCATGGTCGCGCTCCTGATCAGCTGGATCGGCGGGCGCGTGATCGGGGGGTATCTGGGGCGAATTCGGGTAGGAAAGGTGCATGGGTGGGCGCTCGGCGGGGCCGTCCTCCTGGTCCTGGCACCGGGGGTGATGAGCGCTTTGGGCGAGCGTGCCCGGCGTCAAGTGGACGCCGGCCCGGCCTATGCTCCGGCACCGGCAAAGGTGATCCTGCTGGGGATCGACGGCCTTGAGCGATCGTTGATTGCCGAGTTGCGGGCGCAGGGGAAGATGCCCAACTTCGACCGCGCCATCGCCAACGGGGTGATCGGGCCGCTGCGGACCATCGTGCCCTACTACTCGCCAGTGGTCTGGACTACGGTCGCAACCGGAAAGCGTCCGCCAAAACATGGCGTAACCGGCTTTGTCGATGCCGAAACCCACGATGCCGATCTGCTGGACCGAAGGGATATCAAGGCGGCGGCTTTGTGGGATATCAGCGCCGCGCGCCATCTGCGCGGCGGCTTTGTCGACTGGTATTACACCTGGCCGGCGGTGCAGCCGGGAGATGGCTACATGATCTCCGATCGCCTGGTCTACACCGACCTGCCGCTCAACGAAGCCCCCGATACCTTGGCCGCGCTGGTCCGCGACGAGGTGGAGAAGGCCAAGAACGCCTATCCGATGGAGCGCTTTGTCAAGCTCGAATATGATCCGGACTA
>JALXCG010000701.1 GCA_026991065.1 Gemmatimonadota bacterium
GATCACCTGTCGGTATGGGCGCATGGCTCGCCGAGGGGGAGGCGGAGTCGGTCGCGGTCTCTTCGAAATCAAACGGAGACTCGGGATCGTAGCCGGGGGGGGCAATGATGGGATCGGGGTCGGGTTCAGAGAGGCACATCTGCCCATCATAACGTTTTTGTCCTCTGCTCAGTCCTTCTGTGAAGGTCGGTTGCGACGAAGGTCAGCGGGCTTTTCCGCTGCTGCGGGTGACGCCTCCTGGTTCAGCCGAAGGATGCGATGTTTTCGTTCGCGTATTTCCGCCCGGATCTGCCACTTCGTGACATCGTGCGCGAACCTGGGCAGGCCGTCGGCGTTGGAGGCGGATGGGGATCGAGCGCGTGACAGGCTACCGCGCCAGGGCCACGCCCGGTCCGGGCTTCAACCCGGAAACAGGCTCCTGGTCGGGGGAGGAGCCATTGTCGGCGTGGTGCGCTGCAATGCGGTTGGTTGGGGCTCCGATTCCCGCCACCTGTTCCGCGCCGACCGTTATAATCAGGTTTTTCGCCTCCTTTTTCTCATGCGGAAATCGGCTGAGAGATTCGGCGACCCTGGAATTCCAAGATCCGGATCGGTGCTCTGTTCCACTTCGATCCCTGTTGAGAGAGAGACGATTCATGGGCCAGACCCTTATTGAGAAGATCATCAGCCGCCACACCGACCACGCAGTTCGTCCCGGGGAAGCGGTCGACATGAGCGTCGACGTGCGGGCCGCCCGTGATTTCGGCGGCGCCAATGTGGTCAAGAACTTGCAGCGCACCGGTCTGGGGATTGCCGACCCGGAGAAGACGCTTTTCACCTTTGATTGCAACCCCGGCGGCAGTGACCAGGGCTATGCGGAGAATCAGCAGTTTTGCCGCACCTACGCCCGTGAGACGGGGGTCGGGCTGCGTGATATCACCGCCGGCATCGGCACCCACATCGCAATCGAAGATGGGTTGGTGGGACCGGGTTCCACCTTTGTCAGCACCGATTCCCACGCCAACATCATGGGCGCGGTTTGTGCGTTCGGTCAGGGGATGGGCGACCAGGATATCGCCTACGCCTGGGCCAGCGGCAAGGTGTGGTTCAAAGTGCCGCGTTCGGCCCGGGTGATGTTGCGGGGCATGCCGGGGCCGCATGCGACAGCGAAAGATATTGTCTTGGCCATGCTGCGGCAACTCGGCGCCGGTGGCCTTCTCGGATACGCGGCGGAGATCTATGGCCCGGTGGTGGACACGCTGGGGCTGTCCGCGCGCATCACCATCGCCAGCATGGCGACCGAGATGGGCGGGATCATCGCGCTCTTTCCACCCAACGAGGAGATCATTGCTGCCTGTTCGGCGCCATCGGGGAGGGTTTTCGAGCCGCTTGCCGCGGATGCGGACGCAGAATACGCGGCGGAGATCGAGATCGACATCACCGGCATCGGGCCGCTGGTCGCGCGGCCGGGGCACCCCGACGATGTGGTTCCGGTGCGCGAAGTTGCAGGGCGCAAGATCGATTCCGTGTTCATCGGCTCCTGCACCAACGGGCGGATCGATGACCTGCGCGCCGCCGTAGAGGTGCTGCGGGGGCGCAAGGTGGCGCCCGGGGTGGTGCTAAAGGTGGTTCCGGCGACCCGCACGGTTTGGCAAGAGGCGTTGGATGAAGGGCTGATCGCCGATCTGATGGCGGCCGGCGCGCTGGTCGGCAATGCCGGCTGTGGCGGTTGCGCGGCCGGGCAGATCGGCCAGAACGGGCCCGGCGAGGTAACCATTTCGACCGGCAATCGCAACTATGCGGGCAAGCAGGGCAAGGGCGAGGTCTATCTGGCGAGTCCCGCCACTGCCGCGGCTTCGGCGGTCGCCGGTGTGATCGCTTCGGCGGACGCGATCCCGGAGCAGCCGGTGCTTTTCGCCCGCCCGGTGCGCAGTGCCGCGCGGGTGCCCGAGCGGGCGGCTCCGGCGGAGGGGGCGACAGCCGCGCCCGGTGCCGCCAAGCCGATGCTGCTGCGCGGGCGGGCGTGGGTGATTGCGCAAGACAACATCGATACCGACATGATCTTTCACAATCGCTATCTGGCGATCACCGATCCCGCGGAGATGGGGCAGTACACCTTCGACAATCTGGCGGGGTGGGAGGATTTCGCGCGCAAGGCGCAGCCCGGCGACATTGTGGTGACGGGGGCCAATTTCGGTTGCGGGAGTTCGCGCCAGCAGGCGGTGGACTGCTTCAAGGCACTGGGTGTGCAGGCGATCATCGCGCAGAGCTTTGGCGCGATCTATGAACGCAACGCGATCAATGCGGGGTTGCCGGTGCTGGCGGTGGATCTGCTGGCCGCGGGGTTGGCCAACGGCACCGAGATCACGGTCGACCTGAAGAGCGGCCGGGTGACCTGGGATGGAGGGGAGGCGCAGGGTGAGCCCTTCTCGGAGGTGCAGGCGCAGATCTATCAGCGCGGCGGCCTGCTGGTCGCGGGATGATGGGGAGTACCGCTGTAGATGAGCCGAGACCACGCCGGATCCGTGGTCGCGGTTCGGTGCCGCAGCTCTTCAGTGAGGGGGTGAGAGGCGCGGCATCGGCCAGGAGGAGGGTTCCGGATGGAGAGGGTTGCTCCGGGGCAGAGGCGGGCGCTTTGGGAGGAGCGGTGGCGGTGCATGAGAAGAAATGACGAAGTATCGTCAGTTGTGCTCGATTATTGTTTGACGGCCAGAACTCGAATGTCTCTCGCGCACTTTGCGAAGTAGATTTCTATAGTTTATAATCCGTTGCCGTTTCGCATTTTAGCCTTGCCTTTCGGAGCCGCGCCGCGATTCCGCGAACTGAATGCCCGGCCGCGCATTGACAAGACAATGGCCTCATCTCATACTTCAGGAGGTGAGCTTGTTCCGGTGTGCGGGCATGATGGTCATGATATCCGGGCATATTGGTCGACGGCCGACCTGTCGACGCCCAAACGGTTTGAGCGCGTGTTTTTCGGAATGCGCGCTCTGCTGTTTTTTAGATGAGTTCGCGCATCAGCTCCGCGGCGGGGGCGGGGATCACGACGCGGTTGACCAGAATCCCATCCTCCATGGCCACGGCGGAACCGGCGGCGACCGCGGCTTCGGTGGCGGCCACGTCTCCGGTAAGAAGGACGAAACCTTTGCCGCCCAGGGCCATGGCGAGGTGGACACGGAGCAGTTGGACATCGGCGGCCTTGGCGGCCGCGTCGGCAACCTCGACCACGCTCGATGCGGAAAAGGTCTCGATGATGCCGAGTGCTTGAAGGTTGCTTGGGTCGAAGTCGGTTGCCATGGAGATGGCCGGAAAGATGCTGGGGTGCACTCGGGGGATGATGCGTTCCTCGATGAGCGCGCCCTCCAGTTCCGCGGCTCCCGCTTGCACGGAGGAGGTTACCGCCGAAACGTCGCCGCCGACCACGATCAGATACTTGCCGGAGCAGATGGTGCGGGCGCTGAGCAGTTCGACCGCGGCGGCCTTGAGCATGGCGTCTTCAGCCTTGTAGCCGAGCGCGATGCTGCTGGATTCGATGAGACCGATGGCCGAGAGTTCGCTGGGCATGGCGGCGGAGTCTCCTGCGAGAGTGTGGCTATTGGGTGATGCGGATCTGGTCGGTGGTGATCCGGGCGGTGCCGGAGATGCTGGCGTGGATCGGAGCGCCGAGTGCGCCGTCGGGCGGGGCGGCGATGCACTGCCCGGCGGTGACCGTGGCGCCGTCGGCGATGAGGGGGCGGGCCGGCGCGCCGATGTGTTGTTGCAAGGGGATGGCGACGCTGGAGGGGAGAATCGGGTTGGGCTGGAGGGGCCCGCGGTTGTTGAAATGGTCGATCCCGAGGCGGCGCATGAGGCGGTGCGTGGGGGTC
>JALXCG010000702.1 GCA_026991065.1 Gemmatimonadota bacterium
CGGCTCAGGCATGGGGTAAATGCCCTGCTGCGGAGAAATCTGGGGTTCAGCCACATCCGGCAGATCAATCACGAACACCCCTGTCGCTACCGGGCTGGGGTTCATGCCGCTTTTGTAGGCTCGGGCCCTGATCGTTGTCGTCGCCGACACTGCTATCGGCGAGATGTACTGCGCGGAAAACTCGTCCGGGTCCGAGCCGTCCAAGGTGTAATAGATGATCGCACCCATGGTGGTACAGTCCAGGGTCACGTCTTGCGCTGACGCAAAGGTTCCGGCCGGCGGATCGAAGGTGGGCGAAGCGACGGTTTCAGGGATGTTGATGGTGTAGACGGCGGTCGCTACCGGACTCGGGTTCATACCGCTTTTGTAAGCCCGGGCCTTGATCGTCGTTGTGGCCGGCACCGCCAGCGGCGAGCTGTACAGCGTGGAAGACTCGTCCGGGTCCGAGCCGTCCAAAGTGTAGTAGATGCTCGCGTCCGTGGTGGCACAGTTCATGGTCACGTCTTGCGCCGACGTATAAGTTCCGGCCGGCGGATCGAAGGTGGGCGACGCGACGGTTTCAGGAATGTTGATGGTGTAGACGGCGGTCGCTACCGGACTCGGGTTCATACCGCTTTTGTAAGCCCGTGCCTTGATTGTTGTTGTAGCCGGCACCGCCAGCGGCGAGCTGTACAGCGTGGAAGACTCGTCCGGGTCCGAGCCATCCAGGGTGTAATAGATACTCGCGTCCGTGGTGGCACAGTTCATGGTCACGTCTTGCGCTGACGCATAGGTTCCGGCCGGCGGATCGAAAGTGGGCGACGCGACGGTTCCGGGGATGTTGATGGTGTAGACGGCGGTCGCCATCGGGCTCGGGTTCATACCGCTCTTGTAAGCCCGTGCCTTGATCGTCGTCGTGGCCGACACTACTGTCGGCGAGCTGTACAGCGCGGAAGACTCGTCCGGATCCGAGCCGTCCAATGTATAGTGGATGCTCGCATCCGTCGTGGTGCACGTTATGGTCACGTTTTGGGGCGACGAGTAGGTCCCGGCTTCCGGGGCGAATGTCGGCGCAGCGACCGTTTCGGTGTTAAGGGGGGGGCCGGAAGTGCTATCACCAGAGCACCCTGCACTTATGAGAGATAGGAAGAGCAGCAAGGACAGAAGAAGGCGCCGGTATGGCATTGTAAGAAACCTCCGAAAGGGTTGCATGCAAGAAACGCCGATACTGACAGCGTTTGGGCCACCCGATTCTTGTCTGCCGGGGTAGCATCTTCCCTTTCAAGCACAAGACGTGCCAGTGACATGCGCACAACCTTGCCGTTCAGTTGCTTTGGGTTTCAGTGCACCGTTTGAGGCCCCTCATCGAATGATTGGTACTCCTTGGGGTTTTCCGGGAAAAGGAGGTGTGACCCGCGCCCGGCAGCACCCGCCGGGCGCGGGTGCCGCCCCCAAACATCACAGTCCGCCGTGGTGCCCGTGGCGGTGGTGATCGCCATGGTCGGGGCAGCGATCGAAGGGGCGTCCCGCCGGACCGGGACCTTTTGGACCACAAAAGCGGGAACGCAACTCGGCGCGCATCGCGTCCAACTGGTCGCGCTCCTCCGGAGTGAGCAGCGCCCGCACCTGCAGAATCGCCTCCAGGCGGATCAGATGCGCCTCCTTGCGCAGATCCTCGACGCGCGCCGCCTGTGTCAAGACCTCGTCGCGGTCGGCGTCATCGGCATCCATCAACTCCTGCAGCCGATCCACCTCGTCCGCCAACTGCTCATGCATCTTCGCGGTGCGGTTGTCGGCTTCGGTGCGGATCTCATCGATCCGCGCGCGGGTGTCATCGCTGAGATCGAGCCGATCCAGCAGCCGCTCATCCGGCGGCCCTCCCGGCCCCGGCGGCAGCATGCCCGGCATCGGCGCGCACTCCGGCGGCGGGGCGATCCCCGGGCCCGGACCGGGACCCCGGCAGTCGGCGCCGGGTGGAGCCGCGCACTCGGGCCGGCAGGGATGATGCCCCTCGCCGTGCCCGCGGGCGAACGCCGCGGTCGACAGCAGCAGAAGCGGCAGAATCGGCAGGAGATATAGACGTTTCATGGGGATTGCCTTTCGTTTGAGACAGAAAAAGCCGCCGCACCGGTCACAAAGTGCCGAAAACCGCGGCATCGAGCGCGACAATGTCGTCATCCAGGTAAGAGACCAACTCCGCCGGCTCATCCAGCGCGTAGAGACCGAGCGCAAACGCTGTTTCCGGATCCAGCGCGGCCAGCGCGGCGGCGGCACTTGCCATGCCCGCATCGGCAGCGTTTTCCGCCCCTCCGGCCGCTGCCCCAGCCGCTGCCAAGTGCATCGAGTCGCCGGTTGCAAGTGTCGCCACCTCCGCCCCGGACCGGCCCGGGACCGGTGCCCTGCCCAACCAGCGCGGAACCGCGGCGAAAAGCAGCAGCGCCACCCCCGCCGCGGCCAATACACCGGCCTGCCGCCTCCGCCCGGCGCGCGCCCGCCGCTGCTCCAGCGCCTGGTCGAAAGCCGCCGCATCCAACTCGCCGGGCGCATATTCCGCCCGCAGAAAATCGACGAAAGCAGTGGGTTCATCCACTCGGCGTGGGTTCATGATGACTCTCCCGCGGCCTCGTAAAGCGTGGCCAGATCCTTGCGTAACGCGCTCAGGGCACGGTGCAGATGGCTCTTGACCGTGCCCGGCGCCTTGCCCAGCAGCTCCGCCGCCTCGTTCACCGTCAGCCGTTCCAGATGCACCAACACAAAAACCTCGCGCTGCCCCGGCGACAGCCTTTGCACCGCCTGCCCGATCCGTCGCTGCAGACCGGGATCCCGCTGCATGGGCGTCCGCGGCGCCTCCGCCGCATGCCGCTCCAGCCGAAAAACCTCCAGCAGTCGCCGCCGGGCATTGCGCCGCCGGGTGTGAGAGTGGGCCTGATGGATCAAAATGCGATAGAACCAGGTCGAAAGCGCCGCCTCATCGCGAAACTTCGGCAGCGCCCGCAACGCCTTCAAGAAAGCATCCTGCGCCACATCCTCCGCCACCGCCTGATCGCCGCCGGTGAGCCGCCAGGCCAGCCGCACCGCACGCGCGCGATGGGTCGCCACAAACTCCTGAAAACGTTGCTCCAGGTCGTTTACACCGGAATCGCTCAGGGGCACGGCGGCGGAAAAAGACACAGCAACTTTCGGGGCGAGGGGTGAAACAGGAACGGAGCCGGGCGCCCGTTCTGCATGATTGGACGCCCCCGGGCAACCTCCGGTTTACCCATTCTCACACCTTTTTTCCTACCGTGCACCGTCTCCGCGCCTCGCCCACGCTCTGCCTCACCCCGCGGCGCAGCCCGCCGCATCGGGCCCACCCTTCCTGGCCGAAACCGCCGGCCCCTCAGCGGATCCGCTCTCGGCTCATCTTCCGCCGACTCCCCCCGGCCGGCGCCCGGGGTGATCGCATCCCGGGTCACGCCCGGAACTTGGAAACCACCGCATCCATGGTATCCGCCAGCGCCTGCAATCGCGCCGAGTCCTTCATGGTGTCCTGCACCCCCTGGTCGGTGGTCTTGGCGGCTTCCTGCACCGTCAGGATTGAGCGCACGATCTCGCGCGCTCCCTCCGCCCCCTCCTGCACCTGCCGGGAGATCTCCCGCGCCGATGCACTCGCCTCGCCGCCGCTCACCGCGATCTCGCTCAGGGTCGCCGACTGCTGCTCCACCGCGGCGGCGATCGCGGCGGTGATCGAATCCACCTCCGCCACCGCGGCCGTCGTATTTTCGATCGCCTCAACCGCCGAAACTGTCGTGGAGCGCATCTCTTCGATCTCGCGGTTGATCTCCTCGGCCGCCCGCGCGGTCTGCCGCGCCAACTCCTTGACCTCG
>JALXCG010000703.1 GCA_026991065.1 Gemmatimonadota bacterium
CCCCCATTCCGCCCCGTCCCAGAAGCGCCAGGCAGCAAAATCCTCAAACTCCTCCGGCCGCACCCGCGCCGCCACCAGGCGCTTGTTCAGGGGATCGTTGCGGGGACCATAAATGTAGAGAAAACCATCGCCGGCAGGCGCCCCCTTCTCGGGCCGGTTGTCCAGAATCGCCTGCCCCAGGTAGCGCTCCGCCCGCTCCCCCTCCTCGGCGAGATAAAAGGGCGTATCGCGCTGCTCCAGGTTCCACCCCCCCAGCGCATCGCCGCCGCCCGCGCCACCGCGGTCCAGGGTCAACAACGACACTCCGGCAACCGCGAAATTCCACCCCGGCGGGCCCTCGGTATACTCCATCCGCAGCGCGAATATCTGCACCTTGTCGCCCAGCGCAATCCCGTCCATCAGCCAGTACCAGTCATCCGGTTGGGAATTGGGCGTGTGCGGAACAACCATCGCCCGCGGCGCACCGCCGGCATCGCGCCGCACCGCGAAACCGATCGCCGCCGGATCCGGCGCGGTCCCGTCCAGAAGCGCCAGGGTGTTGTTGACAATCGTGGTCCCCGGCAAACGCTCGCCCTCTTCGTTCACCGGCCCGACAAAAGTGTCGCTAAAAACAAACAGAGTGTGCGGCGCTCCGCTCTCAAACCCGTCGTCGCCATCGAGCGGAATGCTGTAGATCCCATCCGCTCCGCTCCAGCCGGCATCGCGCTGAAAAAGCGCCGACCAATCATCCGCCGGAACCCCCGAATAGGGCAGTGGATCGGCCGCGGCCCGCGCCCGCGCCCACTCCCCGACCCCGCCGCCGACCGCGCCACTCACCAGCGCCGCCACCAGCGCGGCCGCGGCGCGCCGCGTCAGCCGCATCATCCACGCCCTCGTAGGAGCGTGTCGCGCATTGGCTTTCGAGCCCCGTATTCGGGCCTGTTTCGAGATCAAGGCGCTGAGTCCGCAGGAAGGCTGGTTGCCTTTCAAGGACTTAGCAACGCAGAGATCGGAGCAGGAACGAGTGCGGGGCGAAGTGAAGACAATGCGGGACACGCTCCTAGACCCAGCCATCTCACGGTCCTCCGCTTCCCGCACCATCCGCCGCCCCCTCGGCATCGCCTCGCCCCTCGCGCGCGGCAAACGCCCCGATCGGGCACGCAACACCGGTTCCGCCATGCCCGCAATACCCCTGCGGATTCTTCGCCAGATACTGCTGGTGATCCTCTTCCGCATAATAGAAAGGCCCCGCCGGCGCAATCTCGGTGGTGATCACACCGAAGCCGGCCGCCCCCAGCACCTTCTGATACGCCGCCCGCGACTCCTCCGCCAATTCCCGCTGCGCCTCGTTCACCCAGTAGATCGCCGACCGGTACTGGGTGCCCGCATCCGCCCCCTGGCGCATCCCCTGGGTGGGATCATGCCCCTCCCAGAACCGCTCCAGCAGCTCGGCGTAACTGACCTTGCGCGGATCAAAAACCACCCGCACCACCTCGGCGTGCCCGGTCCGCCCACTGCACACCTCGTGGTAGGTGGGATTCGGCGTGTAGCCGCCGCTATACCCCACCGCCGTCGAGTAGACCCCCGGCACACTCCAGAACGCCTTCTCGGCGCCCCAGAAACAGCCCATCGCAAAGCACGCCAGCTCCAGCCCTTCGGGAAACGGCGGTTGCAGCCGGTGGCCATTCACGAAATGGCGATTGCGAATCCGCATCGGCGTCGCCCGCCCCGCCAAAGCGGTCTCGGCGGTGGGCAGCGGCGGCGGTGGTGCGTTGAATCCAAACATTACTGGTTGCTCCCTTGCTGGTCCTGGTCACGTTTCCGCTTGCGCTTGCGCGCTCGGCCCGACTTTCCGGTCGCCCCCGGCTTCCCCCCCTGCTGTCCCTGCTTCTGCACAATCTTCGCCCAGGAGTCGCGCAGCGAAACCGTCCGGTTAAAGGTCAACTCACCCCCGCGCGAGTCCTCCTCATCGAGACAGAAATACCCCTGGCGCTCAAACTGATAGGGCACGCCCGCCCGCGCCGCCGCCATCCCCGCCTCCAGGCGACAACCGCGCAACACCTCGACCGACTCCGGGTTCAGGTGCGCAAGAAAATCATCCCCGCTCGCGCCCGGGTCCGGCACCGTGAACAGATGATCATACAGACGCACCGTCGCCGGCACCGACCGCTCCGCCGCCACCCAGTGGATGGTTCCCTTCACCTTGCGACCATCGGGCGCCTGCCCGCCGCGCGTCTCGGGATCATACGTGCAGCGCACTTCCACCACCTCGCCGGTCGCCGGATCGGTCTTGTAATCGACACAGCGAATGAAGTAGCCGTAGCGCAACCGCACCTCCCGCCCCGGCCCGAGGCGGAAATACTTTTTCGGCGGATCCACCATAAAGTCGGTCCGCTCAATGAAGAGTTCGCGCGCAAACGGCACCCGCCGCGTTCCCGCCGCCGGATCCTCCGGATTGTTGATCGCCTCCAGCTCCTCCACCTTCCCCTCCGGGTAGTTCTCGATCACCACCCGCAGCGGCCGCAGCACCGCGTTCACCCGCAGCGCCGTCCGGTTCAGATCCTCGCGCGCGCAGTATTCCAACTGCCCCAGCTCCACCTGGCTCAACTGCTTGCCCACACCGATCAGATTGCAAAAATTGCGAATCGACGCCGGCGTATAGCCGCGCCGCCGCAGCCCCGACAGGGTCGGCATGCGCGGATCGTCCCAGCCGCTCACATGCCCCTCGCGCACCAACTGCAGCAGCTTGCGCTTGCTCAGAATTGTGTAGCTCAGATTAAGCGGCGCAAACTCGATCTGCTGCGGATGATGCACCCCGAGCGCCTCCACAAACCAATCATAGAGCGGCCGGTGATCCTCGAACTCCAGGGTGCAGAGAGAATGCGTAATCCCCTCGATCGAATCGCTCTGGCCATGCGCCCAGTCGTAGGTGGGATAGATGCACCAGGCATCGCCGGTGCGGTGATGATGCGCGCGCATAATCCGATACATCACCGGATCGCGCAGATTCAGATTCGCCGCCGCCATGTCGATCTTGGCCCGCAGCGTGCGCTCCCCATCCGCGAACTCGCCCGCCCGCATCCGCGCGAAAAGATCCAGATTCTCCTCCACCGAGCGCCCGCGATAGGGACTCTCCCGCCCCGGCTCGGTCAGCGTTCCACGATACTCCCGCACCTGCTCCGCGCTCAGATCGCAGACAAAAGCCTTGCCGTCGCGGATCAGCTTCACCGCCCATTCATAAAGTGTCTCGAAATAGTCCGAGGCGTAGAAAAGCCGGTCGCCCCAGTCATACCCCAACCAGCGCACATCCTTGATGATCGACTCCACATAGAGCGACTCCTCCTTGATCGGATTCGTATCATCGAAGCGCAGATTGGTCACCCCGCCGAACTCCTCGGCGATGCCGAAACTGAGCACAATCGCCTTGGCGTGGCCGATGTGCAGAAACCCATTCGGCTCCGGTGGAAAGCGCGTGTGCACGCGCCCGTCGAACGTCCCATCCTCCATGTGCTGCTTGACGATCGAGCGAATAAAGTTCGGCGCGGGTTCAATCCCGGGCGAGTTCTTGGCGTTCATTCTGCGTGGTCCGTGGCAAGAGAAACAAAAGGGCTGAAATCGCAAGAGAGCGCGGACTATAGCATTCTAAGACCATTCGCGCCGCCGCGCTTGCCGAGACTCGGGCGCGCAGCGTCTCCCGCGCCACGCTCCCCTTCCCTTCCCGTAGTCCCCCTTTCGGGAATGAAGTACCGCCTCCCGCGCGCGCCGCCGCTCCCCCTCGCTGCGCCCGGGAGCGCCTCGCCCCCTCTTCATGCCGAAACAGCGGCAACGCCCAGTTTCACCGGCTCTTGGCTCCACCC
>JALXCG010000704.1 GCA_026991065.1 Gemmatimonadota bacterium
CCAGCAGCTCACCCCCCAATAGAGAATCTTGCCCTGGCGGATCAGAATCCCCATGGTGTAGACCAACTCCTGAAGCGGTGTTTCATCGTCCCAGCGATGGCACTGGTAGAGATCCAGGTAGTCGGTCTTGAGGCGGCGCAACGTACCGTGCAGCGATTCGACCACATGTTTGCGGGAGAGGCCGCGGTCATTGGGATGATCGCTCATCGGGAAGTAACATTTGCTGGCGATCACCTGGCGATGACGCTGAAAGCCTTCGAGAATCCGGCCCAGGGCCCGCTCGGCCTGGCCGTAAGCGTAAACATCGGCGGTGTCGAGCAGGGTGACGCCGCCGGCGATCGCGGCTTCGACGCAGGCGCGGGTGCCGGAATCGTCAACGCGGGAGCCGTAGGTGAGCCAGGAACCCAGTGCCAGGGCGCTGACTTTGAGGCCACTCCTGCCGAGATTTTCGTAGCGCATTCTGCTGCTCTCCTTGCCGGCGGCGGGCGCCGGACGCAATGCCTGGGCGATGGTTCGGAATGTAGACTGAAAGCTTAGCGGGTGAGGTCGGGATTTCTGCCTTATAATTCATCCGAGTCACTTTGTCACATCTTTGCAACTTGCCACCACTCCATGAAGCACCGGCACCGCAACTGCGCGGGCGCACTGCGCTTCAACTCAGAGGGGGACTTGACCATGATGACCACCGCAGCCCTTGCGCTGGCCCTTACAACCACCTTCGGCTCCTGGTATGTCGTTGGCAATACCGATGAAATCGGTAACTGGAACCCGCCGGACGGCGTCCTGATGCACGACGACGGGATCGCTCCCGACGCCACCGCCGGCGACAACATCTTCTCCGCTTCAGTGCTCTTCGATGTGCCGGATTCGGTGCTGGTGGAGTACAAGATCGCCGACGGCGTGGAAACCTGGTATGGCACGGCCACCGGCAATAACATGCAGTTGGACTTGGGAGCCGCTCCCGAAGAGGTGCTTTTCTACCTCGACTTGAATGACCGCTCGGGCGACGGCTGGCATCCGCAGGCGGGCTGGAGCATCTCCGACGACCATGTCGCAGACCATGCGTGGGTAGCGGTCGGCAGCTTCCAGGATGAGGCCGGCGAGACCGGCGATTGGGATCCGAACAGCACCGTGACCCAAATGCACGATGATGGCTTGAACGGGGACGCGGTCGCCGGCGACGGCATCTACACCTTCCAGTTCGTGCCGGCCACCGACCTGGTGGCGGAATCGTGGAAGGTGGTACGCCAGGGCGACTGGGCCGGGTCGATCAAATTCGGCGCCAATGGTTGGAGTTTCGATCCGGGCGACTCCTGGAATCTGACTCTGAATGCCAACGCCGGTTACACCGTGATCATGGAGTTCAACGCGGCGCTCGGCTGGCTCCGTCATACCGTGGTGGGTGCGCCAATGTCGACGCTGATCCTGGATCACGATGTGGAGGTGCCGCGGGGCGACACCTTCGACATGATCGTCAAAGTGATCAACAACGAGGAGACCACGACCACCGCCGACGTTTGGGTGGATGCGGTCATGCCCAACGGCCTGCCGGCACCGGTGAATCCGGTTGCGGGTCCGGTGAGCGTGACCCTGCCGGGCAACGCCGAAACCAACGCGCCGGTATCCCTGCCAGTGCCCATGTCGGCACCCTTGGGTGACTACCAGATCCAGACCCGGACGGGAGTCCATGGGAGCGAGATCTGGGACACGCAGCAGGTGACGACGACGGTGATCGAGGCGGCGAACTAGAGAAGGCAGCCGCTCCGCTTACTGAAAATCGGTCTCTTCGTGGATCCGGTAGCGGATCGACTCGGAGCCGCCGGCGCGATGCCGGCGGCTGACGCCCTCGAAATCGCGGCGCACCCGCTGCAGCAAGCCGGTCTCCACCTCGAACCAGTAGAGGGTCGAGCCGGAGATGGTGCCGGTAGGCAGAGAGGGGCCGTGCCCGGCGGCCCGGTAGAAGCGCTCCGCCGCGGCGCGGGCGTTGGGATCGGACAGATCCGCCGGCGTGGCGCCGACCGCGGAACGCACCCGGGCACAACGAACACCGTGGAGTTCTTCGTAGCCCTCCAGGGTGACCGCGGCGACACCACGGATCTCCTGCCCCACCGGGGAGCGGTATCCCCAGCCGCGCACTACCCAGGCATCTTCCAGCAGGGGACGGCCGCGCAGGTCCTCATAGCGCGCGTTGAACTGGCTCTTGGCACGCTCAAGCAGCACTTCCGGCGTAAGCTGAGATTCCAGGCGGGCGAAGGTGCCCGGGTCCAACTCCCGGCGGATGGCGGCGATGGCCTGCTCCGCACCCTCGACCCCGGTCACCTCGCCGGCGGCATTCAGGTGGAGCGTCATGGTTTTGCCGTTCAGCGCGGTGGCCAGCGGATCATCGGCGGCCACGCCGTTGCGAAACGCCTCGTTGTGCAGGACGGTGGCGGCGATGCTCCAGCCCTGCGGAAGACGCTGCACCTTTTCACGCTGGGTGAACCCGCGCTCCCGTTCCTCCCGAACCTGCTTGCCGTTGGCCAGGGAGCCTTCGAGCGAGAGGGTCTGGCGGTAGACGACACGCCGCGTTCGACTATCGGCGTTGAACTTCCAGCGCAGAGCCTGCTCCATTGCGGCGCTGGCCTGCGGATCAACCGCTGCGCTCTTGCCGGTGACCTCGGCCACCTTGTCGAGGACCGACTGCGGAATCGGCTCCCCGGAGCGCAGACGCGGAGTAGCGGCAGGGGTCTGCGCACCGGCGGGAGTCAGCGCCAGGGTCAGGGCCAGGAGCGGCGCCGCGATGGGGAGGCGGAGGAACAACCGGCGGGCGGAAGCGGGGAGCAGGTGGCAAAACATGAGCAAGGCGGATCCTTACAATTCGTAGCGATAGACACGTATGCGGAGCAGATCGAGAAAGGTGAGAAAGCTGTCCCGCACAGGGTGAACGGTGGTGTAGGGGTGGTTGATCCAGACCACCGGGATTTCGTCGATGCGCCGGCCGAGACGGCGGGCGAGAAAGAGAATCTCCACATCAAAGCCGAAGCCGTCGATGCGCGCGATGGTGAAAAGCCGGCGCGCCAAATCCCCGCGAAAAAGCTTGAAGCCACACTGAGTGTCGACGATTCCCGGGGTCGCGACCAACTGCACCATCTTGTTGAAGGTCTTGCCCATGAACACCCGGTAGAACGGCTGGCGCTTCTCCAGGCGGGCGCCGCGTTTGGCGCGCGAGGCGATGGCGATCTCCGCACCGGCACTGAGAGCGGCTTCCAGCTTGGACAGTTCCGCCAGAGGCGTGGAGAGATCGGCGTCGGTAAAAAGCACCCGCTCGCCGCGCGAAGCCAGCACACCGGAGCGAACCGCGGCGCCCTTGCCGCGATTCGCGGGCAGGGGAATCAGGTGCAAGACATCACCATAGGCCGGATGGCGGCGAACCAATTCAATGGTTCCATCGGTTGAACCGTCGTCGACCACCAACACTTCATGGCTGAGACCGCGAGCAGCAAGAAAAGCCAGGGTCTCGTCCAGGGTCGGGTTGAGCCGCCGCTCTTCGTTGTAGGCCGGGATGATGACGCTCAGATCTACAGACTGCATCCGTGCAGCATAGCATCCAACCAGGAGAAGAATGCCCGGGGAGCAGCCTGCCACCACCCCGCCAGCCAGTGCTGTCATTTTGTCGCCATTCAAGCCATTTTGGCACTCTGGCCGCATCAGCCGATGCATAGTCATTGATATACCGACATTTGCGCGTTTGGCCCGATTTCTGCTTCTCCAACCCACAAACCCACAGTGACAATCAACGGAGGAGAGAAAATGGATCCCAATCGCTTTACGGAGATGGTCCGCACCGCCCT
>JALXCG010000705.1 GCA_026991065.1 Gemmatimonadota bacterium
AGTGCATGCATTGCGTGGAACCGGCGTGCGAAGCGGCTTGTCTGGTCGGGGCACTGCGGAAGCGGAGCGATGGACCGGTCCAGTACGATGCCGACAAGTGCATCGGTTGTCGCTACTGCATGCTGGCTTGCCCCTTCATGATTCCCCGCTATGAATATGATCGGCCGTTGCCCTATATCCAGAAGTGCAAGATGGACGAGAGTTGCCGGGTCGAGGGCGGCGCGCCCGCCTGCACCTCTTCCTGTCCGACCGGGGCGACGGTCTTCGGGCTGCGCGAAGAGTTGATCGCGGAGGCGCGGCGGCGGATCGCCGAGCGTCCCGATCTCTACATCGATCACATCTGGGGCGAGCATGAGTTCGGCGGCACGTCGGTGCTCTACATCGGTGATGTTGATCTGGGCGAAGTGCTTCGCATCCCCTCCGAAGAGGAGTTGAAGAAGCGGGCGGTGCCGCAACTTGCGCACGAGTCGGTACCGCATCTGCTGCACAATTGGGTGATGGTCACGCCGGTCCAGTTTGTGACCGTCGGAGCGGGGCTTGCCGGTACCGCGTTTTTGCGGCGGCGATCGCGATTGATGGAGGAGGCGGCCGCGGAAAAGGCGGCGCGCCGGGCCGCGGTCGAGAAGGATGACGAATCATGCTGAACCAATTCGTCCTGAAGCGCCTGAAAGATCTGTTCTGGGTTCTCGCCATCTCCGCGGTCGTGATCGGCATCGGGCGCATGATCTTTGGTCTCGGTGCATCCACCAACATGCTCGATGCGTTGCCCTGGGGTTGGTGGAAGGTGTTCAACATGATCGCCGGCGCCGCCCTGGCCACCAGCGGCTTCGTGGTGGCGGCATTCGTCTACATTGTGCGGGCGAAACGGTACTACCCGGTGGCGAAGCTCTCGGTGATCCTGGGCTTCCTGGGCTACACCTCGAGTCTGGTGGCGCTGATCTTCGACATCGGTTTGCCGCACCGCGGCTGGCACCCATTCTTCATGTGGAACCCCCACTCTTTTCTTTTCGAGGTGTTCTGGTGCGTGTCGATCTATTGGTCGGTGACGGCACTGGAACTGCTGCCGATCATCAGCGAGCGGTTCCCCTTCCCCAAAGTGACCCATTTTCTGCACGACATCATGCTCCCCTTCGTAGTTCTGGGGATCACGCTCTCGACCATGCATCACAGCTCCCTGGGATCACTCTTTTTGGCGTCACCGACGCGCCTGCATCCTTTGTGGTATTCACTCTGGATTCCACCGGAGTTCTTTATTTCGGCGATGGGCGCGGGGCTGGCGACGATTGTCCTGGCGCTGCTCGTGGTTTCGTGGCTCTACGACAAGCCGCGCAATGAGTCGGTGACCGCCGGGTTGGCGGGAACCTCGGCGATCTTCCTCGCGCTCTTCCTGCTGCTGCGGTTGACCGATCTGACTGTCCACCACAAGTGGAACTATGTTTTTGGTCCCGACGTGAGCTGGGAGACCAGGGTTTTCATGGTCGAAATTCTGTTGCAGGCGATCGTGCCGATCGTGGCGTTTTCGCTGCCGCGTTTTCGGCGCAGCACGCCCCTGCTCTACTTGGGTTCGGTGGCCGCCCTTCTCGGCTTGATCATGCATCGACTGGATGTCGGGATCGTCGGCTATTTCCGCAGCGCCGACGCGATCTACACACCGAACCTGAGCGAGTTGTTGTTGAGCTTTGGGGTGCTGGGGGCGGCGGGATTGCTCTTCTTCTTCCTGATTGAGCGGTTCCCGGTTCTTGCCGGCGTGGGGTTCGAGGCGGATGCCGAACTGGCCGCCGATGCGACCGCGGAGAGTCCGTCGGCGGATCAGGATGAGCATGGCGATGAGCACGCTGCGCCGGTGCGTTACTGGAGTTGGGAAGAGGCGCGCGCCATCTTTCTCGGCGAAGGAGCGTTTCGTGTGGTCGGCGTGGCTCTGCTGGTGATTCCGCTCGTGCTGGTGAGTTTGCGCGAACAGGCCACGGGAGCCTATCGGGCGCCGGCGCAGCCGGTGTTCAGCGGGGTTCAGGCGGAAGATACCATGCGCGACGTTCTGATCATCGATGCCAATCGGAGCGGCGAGGCGGTGGTTTTTCCCCACCGCAAGCATCAGGATGCGTTTCAGGAAAAATATGGGATCACGAAGGAGGAGACTTGCGCGCGTTGCCATCACCTCTCCCTGCCGAATGACCACAACAGCGTCTGCCGTAGCTGCCACCGGGATATGGCGCTGCCGACACCGATCTTCGATCTTGAACGGCATCTGCCGCGTTTTGAGGATGAGGCGCAACTGGCCAAGTTCCAGGCGTTCGATCCGGAGTCCCGCGATGACACTTTCGCCGCCTGCATGATGTGCCATGAGAAGACGATGGCCGGGCTCGAAAGCTATCGGAAAACCGGTTTCAGTTACCAGGCGCGTGGGTTCGAGGCGGCGATGCATGGCGAGTGCATGACCTGTCATCGGCTGGAAGAGAAGGATCCGGCCGATCCCTACAGCACCGGCAATTGCCTGGGCTGCCACCGACCGCCACCGAAGGTGGAGGTGAACGGCGAATGGGTGGTGCCGGGGCGGCCACCGGAGAGCTTGCCGAGTCCGGAGGATCTGCGGCGTGGTCTGCAGGGGCCGGTGTTTCTGCCTTCCGCGGCGCGGCAGGCGGAAGCGCGCGAGGCGGCAGCCAGAGCGATGGGCGATGGCGCTCCCGCGACGCAGTCGATGGCTGCCGAGGTGCCTGCTGATTCCGCGGTTTCCGTTCCCGCGGAGATCGGGAGGGAGAAGGCGGAGCGGGGATAGCGCTTGCGCTGGGTGATCGGGTACGCCGGAGAGCGCTCCGCTGTACCGAATGGTACGGCGCGCGCGCCGGCGGGATGGGCGCAGCGTGACGCGGCCACGGTTTGGGCGTCTGTTGTTCGTGGCCCGCTCCTTGCAATTGAAGCGGATTATCATCTGTTTCTAGCGAGGAGTTTCGCCATGGATCCCAAGTACTGTCTCTGCTTTTTGCGCCAGGTCACCGATTGGGTGCCGCTTGCGGCTGCGCTGTTTTTGACCTCCAGTGTGGCAAGCGCTGACCAGGCGGTTGATCTGCGACTTCCCTCGCTCGCCGCCGGTGGTGGAACTCTGGCGGTGCGGGTCGATGCGCCGGATCCGGGCGCCGAGCGGTTCTCCACGGGCGCGCCGGTGGTGGTCATGGTTCCCGGCGGATGGGAGGGGGGCACGCTGAGCGGAATCCCGGAGGTGCAGGCCGGCGGTGTGGCGGTGGTCTCCTTCCTCTTTCCGGGAAGTGCCTGGGGCGGGATTGAATCGGATGGCGTGTATGATTCCCGGGGGCCGCTCTGCAACCAGGCGCTGGCGGATGTGATCGCGTTCGCCCTGGGGCATACCGAGGAGAGCCACGGGGAGCGCATCGACGCGGTGGTCGGCGCCCGCCTCGATCTGGGCAATGTGGGGATCGCCGCCTACAGCAATGGCGGGCCGGTCTCCATGGCGGCGCTGGCGCGGTTCGGCCGGAGCCTGGAGGGGTTGCGCTTTTTCGCCGGCTGGGAAAACCCCACATCGGCCCAGTCGCTGGCGGGTGATTTTGGTCCCCGCGATTGTGATCCCCGCGATGGCGATGGCGACGGCAACGCGGTGGATGATGAACGCACCGATGCCTATCTCGCCTACGGTTTTCCCGCTTGCCAATTCGATTTCACCGGGCTGCGCTGGGATCCCGATGCCCTGTGGAGCAATGGGCGCTCGGTGGAGATCGGGGCACTCTATCTGGAGCGCACCGGCAATGACACCTATGACACCGTGGAGCGCTTTGGATGCCATACCGCCGATCTGGACAACTCGGCGCTGCTCGAT
>JALXCG010000706.1 GCA_026991065.1 Gemmatimonadota bacterium
GGTCTGCCCCGGCGCCGCCCGACACCGAGAATCTGCTTGAAAAAGCGCCTTCGATCCTCATTCGGTAGTTGCTTCATCCCCTACTCTCCTTCCTCACCACGCCGCGGCGGCACCCAACCGGAATCCTCCCGCGCTGACTCGAAAAGCAGCAGGGCCGTGGTCACCGAGACGTTGAGAGAATCAGCCCGGCCCCGCATCGGAATCGACACACTAATCTGCGCATGTTCCCGCCACAAATCGGAAACACCGCTCTGCTCCCGCCCCACCACGATCGCCAGAGGTGGGCGCAGGTGCGCCTGCCGGAAATCAACCGCTGCTTCCGGTGTCGCCACGACCAGAGGCGTTGTCGCCAAGGCCTCCAACGCATCGGCGACGGGCAGAGTGACACAAGGCACACTGAACACCGTACCGCGGCTGGCGCGAATCACGTTGGGGTTCTCCAGATCCACACAGGCGCCATCGCTACCGGGAACCAGCACGACCGCGCTAACCCCAACGGCATCGGCGGTACGCAGGATCGCGCCGACATTGCCGGGCTTCTCCAACCCGTCGAGGACCAGCACGCGCGCATCAGCGGAGAGCGGCGGCAGGTGGCGCGCGGGGGATTCGGCCACCAGAACCAGCGCGGACTCCCGCTCGCCATAGGAGAGCCGGGAGGCCAGTGGACGAGTCACCGCGAACAGCTCCGTGGCCAGCGCCCGAAGGCGCTCCAAGGTGGCGCGCCCGGCGACGTCCAGCCCCTCCTCCCAGACGAATCCACGGCGCACAGCGACCCCGCACTCCAGCGCCAATGCGATCTCCCGCTCCCCCTCCAACAGGAACAGGCCTTGCGCCTCCCGTTCCCGCCGCCGGCGCAACCGCAGCGCCGCCTGAATCTTGGGATTCGCCGCGCTTGCCAGGAGTTGCATCAGAAAGCACTCCACAGCGCCCGCGCACCGCTCGGCAGAGTCCTGCCGCCCGCACTCGCAGCGATCACCATCTCAGCGGCGGCGATCGTTCCGCCGCGGCTGCCACACAGATCCTCGGCCAAAGCATTCAGGACCAGCGGACTGAACCCGGGCGAGTGCGCCGAAAGGGCAAAACCGCACGCGTCCGGCGCCAGCAGTTCGCCACACACTTCGAGCAGAGGCGGCAGATCACTCTCGATCTTGAACACCTCCCCCTTTGGCCCGCGCCCGAAGGATGGCGGATCGAGAATGATCAAGTGGTAACGTCTCCCACGCCGGGCTTCACGGCGGCAGAACTTCAGCGCCTCGTCGCAGATCCAGCGGATCGGCGCCTCCTCCAGCCCATTCTCCCGCGCGTTCCGCCGCGCCCATTTGACGACACCGGCCGCGGCGTCAACATGGCAGACGCGAGCCCCGGCAGCCGCGGACGCCAAAGTACTGCCGCCGGTGTAAGCAAAGAGATTCAGAACCTCCAGCGGCTCTCCGGCGCGGCGACACAGATCCCCGATCCAATTCCATGTGTCCGCCTGCTCGGCAAAAAAACCGATGTGGCCGAATCCGGTCGGACGCGCCACGAAACGCCGTCCCGCATGGGTCACCGGCCACTCCTCCGGCAAGTCTCCCCGCCAATCGCCACCGCCGCTCGAAGAGCGCAGATACTCTGCCTCGGCACGCCACTCGGCCGGATCGAGCGCCGGCCGCCACACCGCCTGCGGCGCCGGTCGGATGAGTCGATGACGACCACATTGTTCGAGTTTGCGGCGACCGCCCGAATCGAGCAGTTGATAGGTCTCCTCTGCACTCTCGCGAAAGGCCATCTGCCTGGAAGCTCCTCGATCCCACCGGCTGCTGCGCACAACCGGGCTGTTGCTAACGGTCGATCCCGCGTTAGGATCACACCAGATTGACACGCCGCGTCGCGCAGGTGGCGCGCGGGCGGCGCACATTGACGAAAGGAACCGTACCATGCGCGCATTGCATCGCTCCACCATTCCCTTGGCAGCGACCCTGCTACTCACGGCAGCAACCACCGCCAATGCCGGCTGGGAGCTTCGCTCCACGAACTACGACATTCTGATCGGGATCGATTTCAAGACCGCCGAAACCGGCTGGACGGTCGGGGCACTCAACGGCGTCGGCCCAGTCATCAAGCGCACCGACGACGGAGGCGTCAACTGGGATTACCAGTCCACCGACATGTACAACATGTATTGGATGGACGTCGACATGGCCGACCTCAAGTATGGCTGGTGCAACGGCCTGGTCGCGTTCATCGGCAAGCAGAGCGTGAACCACACCTCCAATGGCGGCAAAACCTGGGAAGGGCAGGTCAAGAAGTACAACATCGCCGCCTGGCTCGACATGTTCAGCATCGACTCCGAGCATGCCTGGAGCAGCGGGATGTGGACCTATCTGCTGCAGGCGCACGAGGGACTGATGCGCACCACCGACGGTGGTGAAACCTGGAAGTCGCACGACTGGAACAAGCCGGAGCCGGCGCGCTTCATCCACTTCGTGGATGCCAACCACGGCTGGATGAGCGGCGGCCACTGGCCGGAGGGCTCGGTCGCCGCCGGCGGCGTGCGGGTGTGGAAACCGACCCAGCACTTCCCCGCCTCCTGGCCGATCCCCGACGCGATGCCGCAGCGCCCGCATGATGAGGACCAAACCTACGGCTGCCTGATCGGCCGCACCAGTGACGGCGGCAAGACCTTCGACACCATCTTCACCAGCGGTGCTTACTACCCGAATCACATCTTCTTCGTCGATCGCAACGAAGGCTGGTTCGTGGCTGAAGGCTACAGCGGCACACGCATCATGCACACCACCGACGGCGGGGTCACCTGGACGCAGCAGGTCCACGACCTGCAGGCGGAACTGATCTCGCTGGCCGACATTTATATGTTCAATCGTCGTGAGGGTTGGGCGGTTGGCTTCAGCTCGACCGCCTTCGGCAACCCCAAAACCCGTTTTCTCCACACCATGAACGGCGGCGAGACCTGGGAGGCGGACCCCTTCACCTCCAATGTCGGCCCCATGCACATGAGTTGGGTGGATGAGTCCACCGGATTCACCGTTGGCACCAACAACAACAACGTCTCCAAAGTGCTGGGTTACAGTGAACCGGCCCGCGCCCCCAAGCTCCACATCGACGCCCTCAATACCCCCGATACCGCCGGAGGATCCGACGTCATTCACTGGGATATCAGCGTCGAGAATCGCACCTCTTCACCGCAGACGGTGGACGCCTGGCTGCAGATCAGTGGTCCGAACATCCCCGGCTACACCTCCGACAGCGTGCTCCGCACCGGCATCGTGGTGCCGCCGAACTACCGGGGCATTCACCGCATCACGTTCGAACTGCCCGGGCTTCCGGTGGGCATCTACGGGATTGAGACTCTGCTCGGCCCGGCCCACAACATCGACCCGCTGCAGATCAAGGCCTACGACACCTTCAGTGTGGAAGTCACCCACTGATCCTGTCCATCCGCTGAAGTGAACGCCGCCCTCCCGCCCTCCGCGGGAGGGCGGTTGCCGCTGATCGCAACGGTTGTCGCGGCAGAAAGCCTCCCCCATGAGCCGTCCGCTCCGCCCCTGTCGTTCCGCGCTCGTCCTGCTCCCGCTCCTAACGAATCTGGCGCCATTCTCCGCCGGCTCGGCGCACGCCGCCGCGCCGCCGACTGAACACGCCCTGGTCGGCGCCACCATCATCACCGCGCCGGGCGACACCCTGCACAACGGCACCATTCTGATCCGCGACGGCCGAATCGAGGCGGTCGGCGCCAACCTCACGCCGCCCCCCGCGGCCCGCATCTGGGACCTGGGCGAACGCTGGATTCACGCCGGCTTCATTGATC
>JALXCG010000707.1 GCA_026991065.1 Gemmatimonadota bacterium
TCGGGAAGTTCGATGTCGGCACTGTCTGCGGCTTGCAGGAGCGCTTCGCGCAGGCGGGCCGCCAGGTCCACGCAACGGGTGGCGGGAAGGTGATGAAGTGTGTCGCGACGGCCCGGCGGGCCGTCGGTGCGCTGGAAAACGATCCAGTCGGTCGTGGGGTAGATCTGTTGCTTGATGATGGTGACATCCTCCGCGGATTCGGATTCTCCGGTCACGTGATGGTAGCACTGCCAGTGGAAGGGGAGGACGCGCGGCGCGGTGGCCTGGTGGCGTGCATAATTCTGTTCCAGCCGCTGCAACTGGTCGGTGAGAGGCACCCGAATGAAGCGGTCCGGGTGCTCGCTGTTGTCATCGGTGGGCAGCCAGTTGGGGGCGATGCCCGGGGGCAGGGAGTGCAGCACGCGCGCGCGGATCAGGCTGGAGCTGTGGCCCAGGCGCACCAGGCGCCGAACCATCCGGCTCAGGGCGGCGAGGTGGGGCGGCGGCGGCGTGACGTTCCAGACCCAATAGACGCGGCAGTCTTCGGGGATCACAACTGGGAAGGTGCGCGGTTGTCGGGTGCGATATTGCGGCAGAATGCTCAAGTGCTTGTGGTCGGCGGGGGTGCCCCGGAGCGTGACTTTCGGCGGGCGGGCGGCTTGCTGGCGCGCGACCGACTCCAGCTTGCGGCGGAGTGTGGCGCGCTTCTTGCGCAGGCGCAGAAGGACGCTCTCGCTGTTGGTGGCCGCGATCTCCTCCTCCAGCGAGCGCAGTTTGCCGAGCGCATTTTCGATCGGCCCGTGGGTAACGACAGCCGCATCATTGACCGGGACATAGTGGGTGTGGACGGCACGGGGAGAGGCGTGGGTGGCGCGCATGGCGGGCGGCGGCGCCTGCGCCAGCCACTCCAGCGCGGCGCGTTCCTCCGCGGTAGGGGGGTGCTCCTGAGCGGTGGTCGCGACCAGGGCGGAGTAGAGACGCGCGGGGTGCGGCGGCCACTCCGCCCTGCCGCGGTCGTTGAATGCTGTGGAGGCGACCCGTCCACCCAGGTATTCGACCTCGATCACCAGCATGCTGCCCCTTCTTTCAGGTCAGGACGCGGCGGCGGCCAGGCTGCGACTGCGCCGCACCAGCTCTGCCAGTTTGGGAGCGGGGTGGAGGATCAGCGGCTCGGTGTTCCAGCCGAATCCGGCTTCAGCCGCGGCGGTCGCCGCCTGGCGGAAGAGATCCAGCGCCGCCGCCGGTGGCAGGGCGAACTCCTGTGGGGCGCCGCCGTCGCAGTCGAGCAATTCGATCACCTGCGGGGCGGTGGGCACCAGCAGGGCGCGGGAGCGCAGGTGGAAGCCGCTGCGGCGCTGGAGAGAGACGGCGACCAGGCCGAGGGCGGCCAGGAGGGTGCGCGCGGCGATCTGGCCGCTCCTGCGGGCGGCGCCTTCGAGGCGGTTGCCGCGGGTGTCGACCGGGAACTGCAACTGTCGCAGGCCGACCAGAGAGAGCACTGCGGTTTGCCGGGCATGATCGACGGTGACGCCACCTGCCTTGCTGTCGATGCTGGGGGGAATGTTGCTGTGGTTGATGGCGGAAGCGTTGCCTTCTTTGCCGTATTTTTCGGGTTGACCTTTTTTGTCGCGGGCGGCCTGGTCGGGATCAAGCACCCAGCCTTTTTTGCTCTCCTTGGCGTGATAGACATCCACATTGGCCTGGATCCCCAGCGGATCGATGCGACTGGCGGTCTTCTTGCCCGCGGCGGCGCCGATGCCGACAATCTCGGAGCAGAGAACGCGCTGGAACTTACTGCCAAGGCCGCCCTTGGGGCCGGTGGAGTCCCAAATGCCGAAGATCAGGGCGTGGGGACAGAGCTGGAAGAGCGGGGTGGCGTTGCGTGGCGAGGCGAGTTCCAGGCTGCGGCCGGCATCGGTGGCGCGAAAGGGAAGGCCGTTGAGCACGCTGTCGCGGAAGATTGCATCCGCCAGCCGGTGGGGCGCTTCCAGCGTGGAGATGCGCCCGATCTCTTCCAGGTCCGGTTCGTGGCTGAAGTCCACTTGCACCAGCGGGAGTTGCAGCTCCCCGGCATCCACCGCTTCCTGCAGCGCCAGTTCCATGCGATTGGCCTGTGAGGCAACTGAATCGAGCAATACCGTGGAGACAGTGTCGCCGTTGATGCGCCGCTCTTCGAATACGTAGAGAGTGCGGGCGCCGTCGGCGGCGTAGGTGGGGGGAAAGAGCTTGTCGCCATCGCCGCCGGCGGGGCGCAGGTGGGTGATGACGCGAAACGCCGCATCTTCCTGGACGGCGCTGCGCAGGCGATCGAGTGAGAGGGGGTTCATGGCGAGGACTCCCGGTGGGGGCGGAACGGGTTTCGGGTCGGATTCAAGAGCGGTTGTGATGGTGGGGAGAGGTGACGATATGTGGGCACAGGGGACGGAGTAGCTGAACTCAGGACGCCTCGTCTGCCCCAGCGCGAACAGATTCCCGAAGCGCACGTCCTGTATCCATGTTACTTCTTTTGCATGGCCGGCTCCGAAAGGAGCTGAACGGCTCAAATTCTAGCAGAAAAAGATGATACGCGGGGCAGGAAAACTCACGGGATGCGCTGGATTGAGCTTTTCTGCGCGAGCCTCACGGCAGGCGGCGGTGGCGGAAAGCCGTGCCATGCTCAAAAACCATACATGTTTCGTTTCTGAAGGGGTGTGGAAGGCCCTCGAATCGGAGGAGGAGAGATGGCGAATGCGACTCCGGCGCTCTTGCCAGCCAGAATGTTGAACGAATCGGTCTACTGTCCGCGGCTTTTCTATCTGGAATGGGTGGACCGGGAGTGGCGGGCCAGCGCCGACACGGTGGAGGGGCGGACTGCGCACCGCCGGGTGGATCGCGAATCGCCTCCGCTGGCGGCGGATGAGGAACGAGTGGAGGTGAGCCGTTCGGTCTATCTGTCGGATGAGGAGCTGGGATTGACGGCGCGCATCGATCTGGTCGAGGGGGACGGCGAGTGGGTGGGGCCGGTGGACTATAAGAAGGGGGAGATGGCCGGCGGAGCCGACGGCGTGTGGCCTGCGGATCGGGTGCAGTTGGGGGCGCAGGTGCTGCTGCTCAGGGCTCACGGTTACCGGGTGCGGAAGGCGACGATCTACTACGTGGGATCGAAGCGGCGGGTCGAGTTTCCCGCCGACCAGGCGTTGACGGCGGAGACGCTGGCGGCGGTGACCGCGGCGCGGGAGATCGCGGCGCGGGAAGTGGCTCCGCCGCCGCTGGAAGAGAGTCCGAAGTGTGTGGGGTGTTCGCTGGCGCCGATCTGCCTGCCGGACGAAGTGGGGGTGCTGCGTGGAGCGGAGGTGCCGGAGCCGCGCCGGTTGATGCCGGCGCGGGACGACGCGCTGCCGGTCTATGTTCAGGAGCAAGGGGCAACCGTGGGGGTGCGCAGCGGGCGGTTGCAGATCAAGCGGAAGGGAACGACCCTGGCGGAGGTGCGGTTGCGGGAGGTCAGTGATCTGTCGGTGTTCGGCGGAGTGCAGGTTTCGACGGCGGTAATTCGGGAACTGACTTCACGGGAGATTCCCATCCTCTATTTCAGTCGTGGGGGGTGGTTCTATTCGATGGTCTCCGGGTTGCTGCACAAGAATGTTCGGTTGCGCCAGGCGCAGTACAGCAAGGCGGCGCGGGAGGGGTTCGTTCTGGAACTGGCGCGAACCATTGTGCGCAGCAAGATCCGCAATCAACGCACGCTGCTGCGGCGCAATCTCAAGGGAACGAAAAAGGGCCTGTTGGGGCAGCTGGCGGCGGCGGCGCGGCGGGCGCGGCAAGCGGATTCGTTGGAACAGTTGTTGGG
>JALXCG010000708.1 GCA_026991065.1 Gemmatimonadota bacterium
ATCCCCTCCAAGGATCTCAACCTGCAGAACCGCCTTCTGGCGGACCAGCTCGAGGCGGCATTCCGGCGCGTCGCCTATCAGGACAAGGCAACGCTGGGCCGGGAACTGCGCGAATTCGAAAAGGAGTTCGCGGCGTGGATCGGCGTGGCGCATGCGCGCGGGGTTGCCAACGGCACCGATGCCTTGATCCTGGCCCTCGAAGCCCTGGATATCGGCCCCGGGGATGAAGTCATCGTCCCCGCTAACACTTACGGCGCCAGCGTATTGGCCGTCGTCCGGGTGGGCGCGACGCCGCGCCTGGTCGACCCCGATCCGGGCGACCATCTGCTCCACCCGGAGGCGGTGGAGCAGGCGCTCACGCCCCGCACGCGCGCCATCATGCCGGTCCACCTGTATGGCTTGCCGGTGGCGATGGAGCGCTTGGAAGAGCTGGCCCGAGAGCGCGGCATTCTCATCATCGAAGATGCGGCCCAGGCGCACGGCGCGGCCGTCAACGGCAAACGCTGCGGCGCCTTCGGCGCCATCTCCTGCTTCTCCTTTCACCCCTCCAAGAATCTGGGGGCGATCGGCGACGGCGGCGCCGTCGTCACCCAAAGCGCTGAACTCGATGCCCGCCTCGGCCGCCTGCGCGACTTCGGCAAATCGGGCAAATACGAGTGGGCGGAGCCGGGCCACAACTCGAAGCTGAACACCCTGCAGGCGGCGTTCCTGCGGGTCAAGCTAAGCCAGGTGGACGCCTGGAACCGCCGCCGGCGCGCGCTGGCCCACCGCTACACGCAGCAGCTCGCCGACACCGGGCTGATCCTGCCGCGGGAGCCGGATGATGGGCGGGTGCACTGCTGGCATCTCTATGTGGTGCGGGTCCCCCACGGGAAACGGGACGCGCTGCAGGCGGCGATGGCCGACCACGGAGTGCGGTGCGGCATTCACTACCCGGTGCCCCCCCACCTGCAACCGGCATTTGCGGCGCAGGGCTGGCGTCCGGGCCAGTTTCCGGTGGCCGAGGAACTCGCCGCGCAGGTGCTGACGCTGCCCCTCTATCCGGAGCTGAGCGACACCCAGCAGGAGCGAGTCATTGAACTCCTTCGAGAGGTCTGCCATGCACGCCTTTGACGCAACCACAACCGGAGCCCGGGAAGCCAGGATCGTCGAGGCTCTCAACGCCCGCTGGCACGGCAAGAACGTGGACCCGCCGAAACTCGCGTTCCCCATCAAATTGCAGATCCAGACCCAATCCTGGTGCCAGGCGAGCTGCGTCATGTGCCCCTATCCGGAGACCGCGAAAGAGGTCCCGATGGGACGCATGTCGGAGACCCTTTTCGAGAAGATCATGGCCGAAGCGGGCCGGCACCCGGTTGAACGCATCAGCCTCTACCTGCACAACGAGCCGCTCCTCGACAAACGCTTGCCGGATCTGGTGGCGACCGCCGCGCGGCTGGTTCCCCATGCGGTGCGAACGCTCTTCTCCAATGGCGAGCTGCTCCACCTCGACACGCTTCGAAGCCTGGTCGCCGCCGGGCTCAATGAGATCAACCTGAGCATCAACGGCGGCGACCGGGAGACCTACGAAAGAACCAACCGCGGATTGCACTGGGACCGGGTGCTGGGCAACCTGGACGCGCTGCTCGCAGCCAAATCCCGCGGCGAGCTGCCCCGGCTCGAGGTCAAGATCGTTGCGGTCGACGCGGAGGGGGTCCCGCCTTCGGTGGCAAACCTGGCGCGGCGCTGGCCGGCGCACGCGGCGCGAATCTTCATCAAGCCAGTGACCAACCGGGCCGGCAATGTTGCGCCGCGGCGACACGCCCCGGGATCGGCCGGCAGCGACAATCTACCGCGCCGACCACGCCCCTGCCAGCGGCCCTTTGTGAAAGCCTACATCGTGTGGAATGGCGACGTAATTCTCTGTAACTGCGACTGGCGCCGCGAAGTGGTGCTGGGCAATCTGGAGCACAGCTCACTGGAGGAGATCTGGCGCAACGCCGCCTACGAAGCCCTGCGCAAACGCCACTTGACGGGTGATCTGGCCGCCGGATCGATCTGCTCCCGCTGCGACTACCCCCTGCTCGCGGCCGAAGATGAGTGACCGTTCACCGGTCCGCATCGCCATCCTCGGCGGGTCGAGTGTGTCCACTCCGCTCTTGATCGAGGCGCTGGCCCACGCGCTGAGACAGGAGCAGTTTCCGCCGCTCCGACTCCGGCTCCACGGGCGCCACGACCGGCGGCTGGCGGCGGTGGCCGAGTATGGACGCCGTCGGTTGCGGGAGATCGCCCCCGCCGCGGATGTAGCCATCGAAGCCGGCACCGCCCTGGACCGGGTTCTTGCCGGAGCCGACCTGCTGCTCTGCCAGGTCCGGCCCGGCGGTTTTGCCGGGCGCGCCCGCGACGAAGAGCTGGCCCTGCGCCACGGCGTTCCCGGCGATGAAGGGCTGGGGCCCAGCGGCCTCTCCTGTTTCCTGCATGGCCTGCGCACCATGGACCGGTTGCACGCGGCGATCGCGAAACACGCTCCGCGGGTTCGCATGCTGCACATGACCAGCCCGCTGAGTCTCAACGTAGCGCGCGCCCGCAACCACTTCGGGCTGGACTGCGTGGGTGTCTGCGAACTCCCCGCGACCACCGCCGCGCGGGTTCGCGCTCACGTCGAGCCGCTCCTCGGCGTGGGGGAGCTTCAAGTGACACACGCCGGCACCAACCACCAGGGCTGGCTCCACCAGTTCCTGGATGGGGCGGGACGGGATCGCACGGCGGAAGTGATCGCCGCCATTCGGGATCCGCACCTGGTGCGCGTGGACCCCGCGGTGATCCGCCGCGAACGAGCGGTGCCGCTGCCCTACCTGCGTCTCTACTACCACACCCAGCGCGAGGTGTCGGCCCAGCGGCGGCGTCCGCTGCGCCGTGGCGAAGAGCTGCGCCGCTGGGCAGTTGAGCTTGAAACGGCCTATCTCGCCAGCCGGGGCGGTGCAATCGATCGGGTGCGCGCGCTCCTCGCGCAACGCCGGGTGGACTGGTATGAGGCCGGCACGGTTCCGGCGCTGCTGGCCTTTCTGCGGCCGAACCCCACCCCCGTCGCGCTCAATCTGCCGGGCCACGGAGCGCTGCCCGGAATCGCCCCGGCAGCGATCGTCGAGCTGCCCTGCAGTGCATCCCGGGCCGGAGTGCAAGCCCGGCCGGTGCCGCCGCTGCCGCCCGGTCCGGCGCGGCTGAACCGCCGGCTGGTGGCCTTCGAAGCCGCGGCCCTGGCCCTGGCGGATGCTCCGGATGAGCACCAGATCGCCGCCTGTCTTGACCGGCATCCACTGGTCGAATCACCAGCCCTGGCCGAGGCCATCGCGGCGGACCTGATGCGTTCGCTGCAGGAGAGAGAACCATGCGAGTACTCTTCGTAACCAATCGCTACACCCCGATCGGCGGCGCCGAGAAGGATCTGGCGATTCATCTCGATGCACTCGCCAAGCATGGCCACGAAGGGCATGTGGCCACCTGCGAGCAGGTTCCGGCCCAGGAGTCGATCCACTACCTGCCGCCCCACATGGGCTTTCGCGATGCCCTGGAGGGGGCGCGGCGCGTCATCGACCTCGCGCGCCAAATCGACGCCGATCTGATCCATCTCTCCAATCTGACCGATTTCCTCGGCAGTCGCGCCATCGCGCCGATCGCCGCCGCCCTTCCGACCGTGTGGACCATTCAGGATGTGCGCCCCATCTGCCACTCGGGGCAGCGCGTCGATCCCGCCACCGGCAAACTCTGCTACCGGCGCCAGGGGATTCGCTGCATCGGGCGGGGCTGCCGCGGCGCCATCCCACGGAGCGATCTGCAGCAGCGGGCGCGGGCCTGGGGCAACGCATTCATCGCTTCACGCACCATGCGTCAACTGGCGGGTGTCCTGGTCTACAGTGCCCATTCCGGCCGCCTGCTCGAAGCCCACGGCGTCGACTCCGAGCGCATCCATGTGCTGCCGGAGCAGTGTCTGGTTCCAGGCCGGCTGGCGCCACCCGCGACGGCACCGGCGCCACCGACAGAGCCGACCACAGTGCTCTCGGTCGGGCGCCTGGACGACACCAAGGGCCAGGCCGACATGGTGCGGATCGCCGAGGCACTGGCCCATACCGACACCAGATTCGACATCGTGGGGGACGGTCCTCTGCTCCCGGCGATGCAGGCCGCAATCCGCGACAAGCAACTGGCGGACCGGGTGCGGCTGCTCGGCCGCCTCGACGACAGAGCCCTGGGGCAGCGCCTGGAGGCGGTCGGCATGGTGGCGATCCCCTCCCGCGTGATGGAAACCTTCGGGCGCATCGGCGTGGAAGCCAACATGGCGGGCCGGCCGGCGGTGACCTTTGACAATGGCGGCTGCCACGAGTGGCTCACCGACGGGAGCAATGGTCGCATCGTCCCATTTCGCGACCTTCAGGCGATGGCTCGGGTCATCGCCGAGCTGGCACGGGAACCGGACCGCGCCTATCGGATGGGCCTCGCCGGGTGGGAGCGACAACGCCACCGCTACACCGCGGAGGTGATGTACGAAGGCCTGATCTCCGCCTATGAAGCAGCAATCAATCAAAAGCGACGCGAGTTCGGGAAACCGGTGAACTCCATGGTCGCAACAACCAGATAGCGAGGGACCATTGAGCAACTTCATTCCGGTCAATACGCCAAGTGTCGGCAAACCTGAGCTGGCTTACCTTCGGGAGTGCATAGAAACCGGCTGGATCTCCTCTGAAGGAGCGTTTGTCGCTCAGTTCGAGGCAGCCTGGGCAAGCTACTGCGGCCGACAGTACGGCGTCGCGGTCAGCAGCGGCACCAGTGCCCTGGAGGCCGCGGTCGCCGCCCTCGACCTGGAGCCGGGAGACGAAGTGATCCTGCCCACTTTCACCATCATCTCCTGTGTCCTGGCGATTCTCAAAGCGGGTGCAACACCGGTGCTGGTGGATGCCGACCCGGTCACTTGGTGCATGGACATCGACCAGGTGGAGGCCCGCCTGACTCCGGCCACGCGCGCAATCATGGCGGTGCACATCTACGGTCACCCGGTGGAGATGACGCGGCTCTGCAATCTTTGCGAGCGCACCGGCGTCACCCTGATCGAAGACGCAGCCGAGGCCCATGGAGCCGAAGTGAACATGAATCGCGCAGCGACCCCGGCCGCGTGGCGGCGCTGCGGCAGCTTCGGCGCCATGAGCGCGTTCAGCTTCTACGCCAACAAGATTGTCACCACCGGCGAGGGCGGGATGGTCCTGACCGACGATGCCGGACTGCGGGACCGACTGCGCGCGCACCGCGACCTCTACTTCGGTCGTCCGGACCGCTTCCGACACGAAGGAATCGGCGCCAATTTCCGCATGACCAATCTACAAGCCGCGGTCGGCCTGGCCCAGGTGGAACGGATCGACGCCCTGGTCGCCCGCAAGCGAGAGATCGGCGCCCGTTACACTCAGGCGCTGCGCGACCTGCCGGGGCTTGCCCTGCCGGCGGAACAGCCCTGGGCGAAAAATGTCTACTGGATGTACGGCGTGGTCCTGGATGAAGCGACAGATTTCGACGCGCGGCGATTCGCGGCGGAACTCAAAGCCGAGGGGATCGGCAGTCGGCCATTCTTCATGGGCATGCATGCGCAGCCGGTGCTGCGCGAGCGCGGCCTGTTTCGCGACGAAGCATACCCGGTGGCCGAGCGGCTGACGCGGCAGGGGCTCTACCTCCCCTCCGGAATTGCGCTCACCGACGCCGAGCTGAGCAGAGTTTGTGACACCATTCAACGCATCTTTCAGGGATGGAGATAGCATGAATACACCATTGCGAACCATGCAGGTCGGTTGGGGATCCGCCGGCAGGCGACGCGGCCGAATCATCGCGGAGTCGGCGCTCGCCGAGCTGGTCTGCATTGTCGAAGCCGAAACCGTCGCAGCGGCCGAGAGCCCGGACACAGACGCCCCCAAGCGCCCGCCGGACACGCCTTGGCGCACCTCCCTGAAACGGGCAATCGCTGAGTTTCAGCCACAGGCTGCCATCATCTCCGCGCCCCATCATCTGCACCATCCGATGATGCAGGAGTGCATCGACGCCGGCATCCACGTTCTGTGCGAAAAGCCCGCCGGCGTCGGCCCCGCGGAGCTGCACGCCTGCGTGGATGCCGCGCACCGCGCCGGCCTGGTTCTTCAAGTGGCCGGCAACCACCTCTTCTTCCCCAGTGTCATCGCTCAACTCGAGTGGTTGCGCGACCGCCCGGCCGGCCCGCTCCGCGAGGCACAAATCCGCGTCGGTCACGGTCGCCTTCAGGCACTGCCCGCGTGGATGCGCGATGCCGGCCGGTCCGGTGGCGGCACCCTGAGAGACAATGGCTTTCATGGTGTTCTGCTCGCCACCAAAGCACTCGCACTGTTTGGAGATCGGATCCTGCGGACCCGCGCCAGTGCCGAGTTCCTGAATGGCGAATCCGCAGTCGATGTCGCAACATCCTGTCGCTTCACAACCGAACAAGGCGGTCGGATCGAGCTGAACTCGCGCTGGATCGGCGCCGAGCCCTACGAGTTCAAGGCACTCTTTCGCTGTGCCGACGGCGAAGTGGAGATCAACGGTCCCTGTGAGATCCGTTTCGCCGGCGCGGGCGAGCCCTCCCGCACCCGGACCTTGCACTCCGATGATCCAACCGCAAGCTGGCGCGAAGATACACTCTGTTTTCTGAACGCGATCCTCGGCCGGGGGGCCCCGAACGTCAGCGGTGCCGAGGCGCTGGAGTGCGCCCGCGTTGTGGAAGCCTCCTATGCAAGCCTCCGCGGTGGCGCGGGCGACGCAGTCGAGGTGGAGCGCGACCTCGCCCCGACCGCCACCAAGCCACAGTCTGAATCCGGAATGGGTGGACCCCAATGAGCCCGACCGCAAACCTGCAAACCGACAACACTTCCGCTTCGAGCGCGCCGGCCGACGCAGCGTCGATCCGGGTAGCCTATCCCATCAACATGCTGCCGTGGCCGATCGACACACCGATTCACGGCATCGGCCGATACATGTTCGAACTGGCGAAGGCCCTGGTGCGCTTCGGGCCGGAACTGGGGATTCAGTTCACCGCCTACCAGGATCCCAGTGTCTCCGCCGGCCCCTTCGAAGCGCTGCCCCTGCGGCGCTTCCCCGCATTGCGGGACCAGGTGGGAATCAACATCGGTGCCGCGACACGAGCCGCCGGCGACGCCTGGAAAGTGAAGCTGGCCCGTGGCGACAACGAACTCCCCGGGCTCCTTGAACGCACCGCCAGCGCACTCCGCGACCGACGCCGCTCCTGGTTTCTGGCCAAAGAGAACATTTCGCTGATCCACTATGGATTCCACCTCGGCAATCCGGTCTATCCACGGTCGGTCCCGCTGGTTGCCACGGTTCATGACCTGGTGCCGCAGCTCTATCCGGAGACCGCCAAGGCCGAAGTCGTTTTTGGCTGGCGACAGTTCCTTCGCGCGGTCCCCCGCATCACTCACTTCATCGCCGTGAGCGAGGCCACCGCCGATGATCTGGTGCGACATGTGGGCGTCCCCAGGGAGCGGGTCAGCGTCACCGTGGAGGGCGTGGATGCAGCCTATGTTCCACCGCGGGACCGCGACGCCGCGCTGGATCTGCTGGCGAAGCGCTATGGCATCACGCCCCCCTTTATCCTGCATGTGAGTACACTTGAGCCGCGCAAGAATGAAGTAACCGTCGTGCGCGCGCTGACCGCTCTTCCGAAAGAGGTCAAGCTGGTCCTGGCGGGCAAGCCGGGGTGGCGCAATGAAGCGCTGTTCCGCACCATCGATGAATTGAATCTGGGCGACCGGGTGCTCCTGCCGGGATTCGTGCCCGACGAGGATCTGCCCCACTTCTACGGCTGCGCGAGTGTCTTTGTCTATCCTTCGCTCTACGAGGGATTCGGCCTGCCACTGCTTGAGTCGATGGCCTGCGGCACCCCGGTTCTTTCCTCCAACAGCGGCAGTCTGCCGGAAGTTTGCGGAGACGCCGCCCTGCTGCTCCCCCCCACCGACGTCGGCGAGTGGGCACAGGCACTGCAACAGATCCTGACCGACACCGCATTGCGCGCCAGGCTGATTCAGCGCGGGCATGAACGAGTCAAGCAGTATACCTGGCGCCGCGCGGCGGAGCAGACGATCCAGATCTATCGCGAGGTGGTCGCCGCGCATCGTCCCCGGTAACCGCCACTCCGCCGTTGCCGGCGCGGAGATTCAACCGCTGCGTTCCGGGTGCCGATGTTCCGAAGTGTGGGGTCTCCGGGTAGCTGAACATCATCAGCAGCGAAGCCCGGTGCGGCCCGGACCATCGAGAGGAACCTGATGCGCGTCATCGACAACCTGCAAACCCGCGGCAAGCTGATCCTGCTCCTGGCCCTGCCGGCGCTGGTGCTGGTCGCCATTGCGTTGCGCACGACCCAGCAGAAGCTGCGCATGGTGGAGGAGATGCGGGAGCTGACACAGCTCTCCGAGCTGGCGGCGACGCTGAGCGCCACCGTCCATGAAACGCAGAAGGAGCGCGGCGCCTCCGCGCTATACTTGGGCAGCAACGGCAGCGCCTTTGGCCGCGAGTTGGAGCAGCAGCGCCAGGCGACCGACCGGCGGGTGGAGTCGTTGCAGTCGGCGTTGGAAGAGCTGGATCGGGAGCGGTTCGGGGTGCAGTTCACCACGGCGCTGACGCAAGCGGAGACTCTGCTCCGGCAACTGGCGGCCAAGCGCCGGGGCGTTAGCACCCAAACCCTGCCGCTGGACGCCACGCTGCACTACTACACCGCCATGAACGCCGCTTTTCTGGATGCGATCGGAGAGATGAAGCGCTGCTCCCGGGACGCCGATCTGCGCGGCGCCATCACCGGCTACCTCGCCTTCCTGCAGGGCAAGGAGCGCGCCGGCATTGAGCGGGCGGTGCTCTCCAACAGTTTCGCCGCGGGCCGGTTCGGCCCCGGCATGTTCGCCAGGTTCTGCTCCCTGGTGGCCGAGCAGAACACCTACCTGCGGGGTTTCGAGAGCGAAGCCACGCCGGCCCAACTGGAGTTTTACCGGAGTCGACTCGCCGCCCCCGCTGTGGCCGAGGTGGAGCGGATGCGCCAGGTGGCTTTCGCCTCCGCCGGAACCGCTCCCCTGGAGGAGGATGCCCCCCACTGGTTCCAGCAGGCCACGCTGCGGATCAATCTGCTCAAAGAGATCGACGACCGGCTCGCGGCCGATCTGCGCCAGAAGGCCGCCGAACTGGCGCGCGAGGCCAGTGCCGACCTGCGCCGATTCCTGGGAATCGCAGGGTCCACGCTGGCGCTCTCTCTGCTGCTGGCGGGCGCGGTAACCCGCAGCATCGTTCGCCCCCTGGCCGACATGCGGCATCAGGCCGAGGCCGCCGCCGAGCGGCAGCGGCGGCTGGCCGAGGCGGCGGCGGAACTGGCCGCCGGAGACATCTCCGCCGAGCTTCAGGTCGAACCCCACGAGTTCCCGGCCCGGGAGAGGGAGGAGCGCCGGGACGAAATCGGCGACCTGAGCCGGGCGTTTCTGGAGAGTGCCCGCTCCGGCCAGGCTCTGGAGCGGTCACTCGCCGCCGCCACGGCGGCGATTCGCGCCGTGGTGCGGGAAACCGGCGAGTTGGTACGCAATGCCCGGCAGGGCAACCTGGAGCATCGGGGACAGGAGAGTGATCTGAACGGCGCCTTCCGGGAGATGGTGCGCGGCATGAACCAGACAGTTGACGCCGTGACCGCGCCGATCCGGGAAGCGACCGAGGTGCTGGAACGGCTCGCCCGGCACGATCTCCGGGCCCGGGTTCGCGGCGACTACCCCGGCGACCATGCGCGCATCAAGCTGGCGCTCAACAGCGCGACGCAGCACCTCGACCAGGGCTTGAGCCAGGTAGCGGCCGGGGCCACGCGGGTCTCCAGTGCTTCGCACGAGATCAGCACCGGCGCCCAGGCGCTGGCCAGCACCACCACAGAGCAGGCGGCCACCCTCCAGGAGATCTCCGCCACCCTGCAGGAGATGGGGACCCAGGCGAACGAAAACGCCCGCAGCGTGGCCGAAGTCAACCAACACTCCCGCGCCGCCAGCGAGTCCGCCGAACAGGGGCGGGAGACGATGCGCCGGCTCGCCGAGGCGGTCGCGCAGATTGAGCAGTCCTCGCGGGAAACCTCCGAAATCCTGAAAGAGATCGACGGCATCGCCTTCCAAACCAACTTGCTGGCCCTCAACGCGGCGGTCGAGGCCGCCCGCGCCGGAGAGGCCGGCAAGGGCTTCGCCGTGGTGGCGGAGGAGGTTCGCAGCCTGGCGATGCGCAGCGCGGAAGCCGCCAAGTCCACCGCCGGCCTGATCGATCGCTCTCTGCGTCACACCCAGTTGGGTGTCAGCCATACGCAGGAGGCCCTCACCCAGTTTGCGGAGATCGCCGATCAGGTCAGCCTCCTGGACAATCTGACCGGCGACATCGCCGGCGCCTCGGCGCAGCAGAGCGAGGGGATCAAGCAGATCAACATGGCCCTGGATGAGATGAACAATGCGGTGCAAGCCGCCGCCGCCAATTCGGAGCAGACCGCCAGCGCCGCCCAGACACTCGACAGCGAAGCAAACGCCATGCACCGGCTGGTGGCCTCGTTCAAGCTGAGCGCCGGGGAGCCGGGTGCTCCAATCGGCGGCGACATCGACGCGATCCTGACGCACGGCGCGACACTCTGAACAGCTCCGCCGGCACCGCGAGAAGACTCGAAAACGCCGTCACTCGGGCACCCCGGGGATGCGCGGGAAAGATTGCGGCCGGGTCGAATCTTGTCGTTGATGTGACCTGCTCCAGCGTCGCGGAGTCCCCGCCATGACGCCCCCCCAACGGAGCAGAATGCCGCTTCCGGGCGCCGGGATCCCGCCGAACCGGCCGCCTGAACAGTGCCGCCGCGATCGGCTCCAGATTGCGCTTCCGCACCGGGTCGCGAGTGCCCGCGCGGTCACGGCCGGCCGCCGGAGTGGACCGAGGCGGGAAGGCGCGGCCAGGAGCCGAGAGCTTCACCGCCACGGATCCGGCGCGGTGCGCTCCGCGCGCCGCGCCGCCCGGCTCGGCGAGAGTGCCTGGCCAGCCACCCGGGTCGCGCGGCCGCGCTGGAAGTGCAACGGCGTCCGCAAGCCGAAAACTTCGCCGCCGGGAAAAGATTGACTCTCTGCCTGAAGCGTGCGAATGTTAACCTGCATTTATGCTCAACCTGAGCATAAACAGTCCCGCAGGAGCCTCTCATGATTCCCACCACGCTTTCGACGCCGTCCGAACTCGCCTACACAGCCGCTGTGCGGCGGGCGACCGACCCCATCTATCAGAAGGTCCGGCACATCATTCCGGAGATCGAGTGGGCGGTTCACGCACCCTATATTGCCGCGATCGAGGAGCTGAAGCGCACCCGCAAGGCGCTGATTCTGGCCCACAATTACCAGACTCCGGAGATTTTTCACGGGGTCGCCGATCTGGCCGGCGATTCGCTGGGGCTGGCGCGGCAGGCGGCGGAGAGCGATGCGGAGTTGATTGTTCTCTGCGGGGTCCATTTCATGGCGGAGACGGCCAAGATTCTCTGCCCGGACAAGCGGGTGCTGATTCCCGACCCGGAAGCGGGGTGCTCGCTCGCCGATTCGATCACGGCGGCGGATGTGCGCCTGCTCAAGGAGCGCTATCCCGGTGTGCCGGTGGTTACTTATGTGAATACTTCGGCCGCGGTCAAGGCGGAGACCGATGTTTGCTGCACCTCGGCGAATGCGGTCGAGGTGGTGAACTCGCTCGGGGCGGAGCGGGTGATCTTTCTGCCGGATGAGTATCTGGGGCAGCATGTGCAGAAACATACTTCGACCCAACTGATCCTGTGGCGGGGGCACTGCGAAGTGCATGAGCGGTTCAGCGGGGAGGAGTTGCGGGACTACCGGCGGAATCACCCGGGGATCGAGATCGTCGCGCACCCGGAGTGCCCGCAGGATGTGCTGGCGGAGGCGGACTATGTGGGTTCGACTTCCGGGATGATCAACCATGTGGGGGAACGGAAGCCGGCCAAGGTGCTGCTGGTGACCGAGTGCTCGATGAGCGACAATGTGGCGGTGCAGCATCCCGATGTGGAGTTTGTGCGGCCCTGCAATCTCTGCCCGCACATGAAGCTGATCACGCTGCCCAAGATTCTGCACGCGCTGGAGACGATGACCCACGAGGTAGAGGTGGATCCGCAAATCGGCGCCCGGGCGAAGAGCGCGGTGGAGCGGATGCTGGCGGTGGGGCGCGGCAAGCAGGGGTGAGTCGAAGCGGTCTCTAGGAGCCTGTCGCGCATTGGCTTTCGAGTCCCGTGTTCGGGCCTGTTTCGAGATCAAGGCGCTGAGTCCGCAGGAAGGCTGGTTGCCTTTCAAGGACTTAGCAACGCAGAGATCGGAGCAGGGACGGATGCGGGGCGAAGTGAAGACAATGTGCGA
>JALXCG010000709.1 GCA_026991065.1 Gemmatimonadota bacterium
GGTCATGGATGCGAAGGGCTCCCGGCCCGGCCTGAAACTGGAGTTTGGCCCCGATGGATCTTCAAGCTGAAGCGATTGAACGGCTGCGGAAACTGCTGCGGCGGGCGGAGCAGACCGATCTGCCGGAACCGTCGGCGATGACGCTGGCGACTTGCGATGGGCATGGGCGGCCGACCGCGCGAACGGTGCTGCTGCGCGGGCTGGACACGCGCGGGTTGGTCTTCTATACCAACTTGGGGAGTCGCAAGTCGCGCCAGATTCTGGCCAATCCGCGGGCGGCGCTCTGCTTTCACTGGCAGCCGCTGGCGGAGCAGGTGCTGGTGGAGGGTCGGGTGGAACCGGTGAGCGCGGCGGAGGCGGATGCTTATTGGGCGTCGCGGGCGCGGGAGAGCCGGATCGGGGCTTATGCGTCGCGGCAGTCGGAGCCGCTGTCGAGCCGGTTTCATCTGCTGCGGCGGGTGGTGACGAAAACGGCGCGATTCGGTACGGGGCCGGTGCCGAGGCCGGAGTTCTGGTCCGGTTACCGGGTGGTGCCGGAGCGTTTCGAGTTCTGGAGCAACCGGCCGGCGCGGCTGCATGAGCGCTGGTGCTATGAGTTGCAGGAGGGAGAGTGGCGACGCTTCCTGCTCTACCCTTAGCAGGGTGCAGCAAGAAGCGGACCGACCGCCGAAGAGGGTGAGACGGGGTAGCGGGGCGGGTTGACGCTCAGCGCGTGGCTCCTCTACATTCAAGCGCGCAGCGCGGCGGACTCGACTCGGTGGACGCGGGCGCTGGAGCAGGCCGCGCAGCGAGGAAGATTGTTCAATGCCCGATCGCACCATTTTGCCATCCAACCGTCGCCCGGCACTGCTGGGAAGTCTGGTCTGGGGGTGGTCGGCCGGGGTGCTGACGGCGCTCTTCGCCCTCGCCGCCGAGATCGTCTTCGCGACCGGCGGGATCTTCGCGGACTCGTTTCGGCGCATGGACCTGGCAGTTTTTCTGGCGGGGTCGTTGCGGGTGCTGGGCATCTATGGCCTGATCGGGCTCTTGGCGGGAACTGTTCTGGCGCTGGCGGCGCTGATTGCGGCGCTGCTGGGGCATGGCGGGCGCGGCCGCGCGGGCGCCTTGGGCCTGGCGCTGGGGAGCGCCCTGGCGATCGGGCTGGGGGCCGGGTTGCGAGTGCGGGCGTCGGCGCCGGTGCTCACTTCCACGCTGATGCTCTGGGGAGTGGTGCCGGGGGTGGCGCTGCTGGTGGTGCTTCTGCTGCGGCGGCGGGTGGCGGCGCTGGCGCGCTGGCTGCCGGGGCCGGGCGTGGTGCGCGGGGTCTGGGTGCTGCCGGTGCTGCCGCTGGTCTGGTGGGGGATCACCCGGAGCAATCCCTGCGCGCGGGTGGAGAGGGCGATTCAGGCGATTCCGCCGGCGCGGGAGGAGGTGGCGCGGGAAGGCGAGCGGCCGCCGAATGTGGTTCTGATCAGCATGGACACGGTGCGCGCGGACGCCCTGGGGTGCTACGGCAATGCGCAGGCGTGGACGCCGAACCTGGACCGCCTGGCGACTGAAGGCACGCGCTATGCGAATGTTTCGGTGCCGCTGCCGAGCACGCGGCCGTCGCACACCACGATGCTGACCGGGCTGCTGCCGGAGCACCACGCGGTGCTGGACAATCTGGTTTCGGTGTTGCGCGAGCGCACGCCGACCTTGGCGGAGTTGCTGCGGGCGCGTGGCTACGCCACCGGGGCTTTTATCAGTTCCGAGGTGATCACCAGTCTCTGCGGCCTGGCGCAGGGTTTCGAGATCTACGATGACTGCTTCGCGCAGAGCCACGCCCTGGCCCGGTCGCTGCCGGTTCCTCCGGGGCGGCTGACCCTGCTGCGGCCGGCGCTGCGCTTGCTGATGGGGGATGACCCCCACGCCAGTGTGCGGCCCGGCGCGCAGACCACGGCGCGGGCGCTGGAGTGGCTGGAGCGGGTCCGGGACCGGCCGTTCTTTCTCTTTCTCCATCTCTACGACGCCCACGCGCCCTACCTGCCGCCGGAGCAGTTCGCGCGGCGTTTTCTGCGGCCCGGCGACCCTCCGCTGGAAAGTTTGCCGGGGATCCATCTGCAGCCGGAGGACGCGGAATTCTGGCGGCGCATGTACCTGGCCGAGGTGTCGCAGGTGGATGCACTGGTGGGGCAGGTGACGGAGGCGCTGGAGCGGTATGGTCTTGATGAAGAGACGCTGCTGATCGTGACCTCGGATCATGGCGAAAGTTTCGGCAACGGCTATTTCTATGAGCATTCGCGGCGGGTCTTCGAGTCGCTGCTGCGGGTGCCGCTGCTGGTCCGCTTTCCGGGGCGGGTGGCGGCGGGGCGCATCGACCGACGCCTGGTTTCAACCGTGGACCTGACACCGAGTGTGCTGGCCTGGAGCGGGGTCGGCGTGGCGGCCGGGACTGGTGGTTTCGACGGGCTGACACTCGGTGCGTTGGATGCGACCCGGCCGGCGCTGCACGCCATGAGCAGTTTTCGCGAGCGGCACGGGTGGCTGCCGGAGTATCTCTCCTACCGGGAGGGGGCCCGAAAGTGGATTCTGGATCTCGCCAGTGGCGAGGTGCATGGCGAAGCGACGGCGGAGCTGCCCGACTCGCTGCGGGCGGAGTTGGATGACCCGGCGGCACTACAAGCGGCGCACGCAGAGTTGGAGCGCTTTCTGCAAGAGACCTTGAGCGGCGCCAAGTCGGGTTCGCGGGTGGAGATCGATGATGCGACGCGGGCGCGGATGAAGGCGCTGGGGTATGTAGGGTAGGCGCGCGGGGAGGGTCAAAGAGTGATGGCCGCGCCTCCCCGGCCAACGCTTTCCATCATGGCAAAGGTGGCGAGACTGGTGGCGCGCAGCTCATCCAGCGGAATCGGATCCTCTTGTGGGGTGGTGCCGATGGCGTCGAGGAATGCGCGCAGCTCTTCGCGGTGCCCCTTGCCGGAACGGAAGCGGCGGGTTTCCCGCTTGCCGCCGCGGTGGATTTCGAGCTGCTGCAGGTCATCGAGCAGGAGCACCGCGCCATCGCCGAGCACTTCGATCCGCTCTTTGGGATAGCGGCGATCACCGGCGGCGACATAGCGGATGGTGGCGACAGAGCCATCACTGAAGAGCAGCGTGGCGGCGATGTTGTCGGAGGCAAGCCAGCGTCCGGAGTGATCCTGCAGGGCGTGCGCACTGACCCGCACCGGGAGGGCGCCCAGAGCGTGGATCAGAAGATCCACAAAGTGCCCGCCCTCGCCGACGATGCGGCCGCCGCCGATGCGCGGATCCTGGTACCAGTGTTTGCGATCGATCGGGCCGGCGTTGATGCGGTAGTCGATCTGGAAGGGGCCGGAGAGGCCGCTGAGGGTCTCTTTGAGGGCGCGCCCGGCGGCGGAGAAGCGACGGTTGTAGCCGACCATCAGGATCCGCCCGTGTTCGCCGCGGGCGGCGACCACGCGCAGCAGTTCCTCGGCGTTCAGGGCGAGCGGCTTCTCCACAAAGACGTGTTTGCCGGCGGCGAGAGCCTGGGCGGCAAGGTCGGCGTGGGTGTTGTGGCGGGTGAGAATCGCCACCGCATCGACGTTCGGATCGGCAAACACGGCTTCGGCGCTTTCGTGGGCGCGGGCGATCTTGAACTGCTCCCGGGCGGCGTAGGCGCTGAGCCCGGAGGCAGTGGCCACGGCCGCCAGGTGGTGTGCTCCGGCGCCGCGCAGAGCCGGCAAGAGGGTTCCGCGGGCGAAGTTGCCGACACCGATCAGGCCGATTCCGACACCGGCGGCGCCGATGCTGCGGGGGGTGTTGCCGTTGG
>JALXCG010000710.1 GCA_026991065.1 Gemmatimonadota bacterium
ATTTGATGGCGCGCTGCATGGCGATCAGCTCCGCCGACTGCTCCCAGGCGAGATAGTTGCGCTTGGCGGCACCGATTCCGTGCTCGGCACTGATCGTTCCGCCGAGATCGAGGGCGGCGCGGAAGACCGCCTCGGACGCCGCAACCGCGCGTGGCCGATCGGCGGGATCATCCCAGAGAATGTTGACATGAAGATTGCCCTCGCCGGCATGGCCATAAGTCGCCATGGTCAATCCACTCTGCTCGCGAATCCGGGCGACCGCGCGCACCAGGTCGGGAACCCGTGCGCGAGCAACGCCGACATCCTCGCTGATCCAGTGGGAGCGCCCTTCCTTAATCGTTGCCGAGAGATCGCGCCGCACCTCCCATATGGATTCCCGCTGAGCAGCAGTCGCCGCCACCCGAATATCCAGCGCATCGTGCCGGGCAAGTTGCTCTCCGACGATCTCCAGACTCCGATCCAGGGCATCGCCTTCGCGCTCGGCATCCAGTTCCAGAAGCAGAGCGGCTCCCGCGGCATCGGGAACGCCAAACCCTCCGCTCGCCCGTGCGGCATCCAGACTGAGACCATCGATCAACTCCGCCACCCGCAGGTCCACACCGATCGCGGCGAGATCCGCCACCGCCAGCGCCGCCTGCTCGACCGCGGCAAAATAGGCGAGAAAAGTACGTTGCGCCCGCGGCAACGGTCGCAGCCGGAGGATTACCTCGGTCACCACTCCGAGCGTTCCTTCGCTGCCGACCACCAGTGCGGTCAGGTCGTAGCCGGCCACCCCCTTGAGGGTTCGCCGGCCGATTCCCATGCGCTCGCCGGATGCCAGCACCAGCTCCAGCCCAAGAACATAGTCGCGGGTAACGCCGTATTTCATCGACGAGGGCCCCGCCGCGTTGGTGGCCACATTGCCGCCCAAGGTGCAGCTGTTCAGTGAATTGGGGTCCGGCGGATAGAGATAACCGGCCTCGGCGATTCGGCGGCGCAATTCACCGGTGACGATCCCCGGCTGAACGACCGCCATCATCGACGCACCATCCAGATCGATCAAGCGGTCCATCCGCGTCAGATCGATGACCAAGCCACCTTGGCTCGGGACACATCCGCCGGCCTTTCCGGTTCCGGCGCCACGCGGGGTCACCGGAACCCGCGCCGAGACCGCGATGCGCAGCGCTTCGCGCACGGCTTCGACCGTGACCGGGCGCACGATCGCCGCCGGCAGCACCGCCGGAACCCCCGATTCGTCACCCCCGAACGAGGGCAGGCGATCGGGATCGGTGATGACCTGTGTACGGCCCAGCGAGCGGACCAATTCCTCAATCCAACGATCATCGTGGCTGGACATCCACGCTCCCGCTTTGCGGCCAAGCCGGTCTCAGATCAACCGCCGGACCAAGTTGCGCGCCGCAATCCGGGTGGCGATTTTCTGCGCAATGGATCGCAGCACCCGGGCAGCCGGTGCCTCCGGCTGGCGCACCAGGAGCGGCCCCTCGGCGTTGCCATCGGCGGCAAAAACCGGATCGATGGGGATCGCCCCAAGAAACTCCACCTCCAACTGCTCAGCGATGCGCCGGCCTCCGTCACGGCCAAAGATCCAGTGCTCCTTGTCGCACTTGGGGCAGATGAAATGGCTCATGTTCTCAATCACGCCCAGTGTCGCGATCTGCACATCGTCAAACATCTTCTTGCCCCGCTGCACATCCTCGATCGCAACCTGCTGCGGGGTCGTCACGATCACCGCGCCGGCGACATCCACCTTTTGCGACAGCGTGAGCTGAATGTCGCCCGTGCCCGGTGGCAGATCGAGAACCAAGTAGTCCAGATCTCCCCAATCAACATCATCGACAAACTGACTCAGCGCACCATGAAGCATCGGGCCGCGCCACACCATCGGCGTATCCGGCGTGACCATGAACCCCATTGAGATCAACGCGATTCCATGGGCTTTTCCAGGCTGAATGCGCCGGTTTTCGTCGATATGCGGGCGCTCGCCGGCGCCCATCAGGACCGGAATGGAGGGGCCATAGATGTCGCAATCCAGGAGCCCCACGCGGGCACCGGTCGCGGCCAGTGCCAGGGCCAGATTCGCGGCCACCGTCGACTTGCCGACGCCACCCTTGCCGGAAGCTACCAGCAGCACATTCTTGACCCCGGGGATCGACTCGGTCCGCCCACCTGCAAGGATCTCCACGCGTTCGCTCAGGGTAACCCGCTCGACACCGGCAACCTGCCTGAGCGCGCTTTCGATGGCCGCGGCGATTTCGCTCGCCGGTTCATAACCATGCGCGGGCAAAACCAGCCCGAGTTCCACCCCTCCCGGCACCACGCGCAGATCTTCGATCATGCCCAGGCGCGCGACACTCTCTTTGGCGACCGGATCGATCACGCTCTCCAGCCGCCGCTCAATCTCCGCGCGTAGTTCCTCGCTCACAGTCCAGTCCTTTCCATTGTTCGAACAGTGCACTCGCCGCGACCCGGCCGAACCGGGCACGAAAAGCGCCAGGAATCAGAACCCCAGGGTTAATCTCGCAGCTTCACTCATCATGGAAGGATCCCACGGGGGATCCCACACCACTTCGAGTTGAGTGCTCTCGATCCCGTCGATCGCGCGAATCTTCATCTCCACCTCGGCCGGCAACTCCCCCGCCACCGGGCACATCGGTGAAGTCAGCGTCATCCGAATCAGGGCCATCCCCGACGCATCCAGCTCAATGCTGTAGACCAGGCCCAACTCATAGATGTCGATCGGGATCTCCGGATCGTAGACGGTTCGCAGAACCGCAATGATCGCCTCTTCGATCTCCTTGGTGGCTCCCGCACCTCGCACCAGTCCCGGTGCGGCGCCATTGGCTCCGCTGCCGCTCCCGCTACCCGGCTTGGCTTCGGCCCGCCCGGTTTCACGCGTTGGTTCGGTCATCCTATTCCCCTTCGGTGCGGGCGCTCTCAACACGCCCCTCAATCGCATTGGAGAGTGTGTGCCAGGTCAGAGTGGCGCACTTCACCCGGGTGGGATAGTCGCGCACCCCGGCAAATACCGCGAGTTTGCCCAGATCCACCTCTTCCACCCCGGCCTCTCCGGTGACAAGGCGGCGGAAGTCGGCGAAGAGTTGCTTGGCTTCCTTCTCGGTCAGCCCCTTGACGGCCTCGGTCATCATGGACGCCGATGCCATTGAGATGGCGCAACCGGATCCTTCGAAACGAATGTCCGCAATCCGTCCATCGTCAATCTCGAGTTCCACCGTGATGCGGTCACCGCAAAGCGGATTGAAGCCATCCGCGGACTTGCTGCACTGCTCCAGCGTGCCGCGGTTTCGCGGATGTTTGTAGTGATCCAGAATCACTTCCTGATAAAGCTCGCGCAGATCCGACATCAGCTGAATACCTCTTGCACCTTGGCGACAGCGACGAGCAATGCCTCGACATCGTCGGTGCGGTTGTAGACCGCGAAAGAAGCCCGCGCGGTTGCCGGCACCGTCAGGCGCTCCATGACCGGCTGCGCGCAGTGATGCCCCGCACGAATCGCAACCCCCTCGCTATCGAGAATGGTGCCGATGTCGTGGGGGTGAACGCCTTCCATGACAAAGGAGACGACCCCGGCGCGTGCTGCGGCGGTGCCGACCCGGCGCAGACCCGGGATCTGTTCGAGCCCCGCTTCAGCAAGTGCCAAAAGGTGCTCTTCGTGCGCCTGAATGGCGCCGATACCGAATCCCTCAATGTAGTCGATGGCGGCCCCCAGGCCGATCGCGCCGGCGATGTTCGGCGTACCTGCCTCGAATTTGTAGGGCA
>JALXCG010000711.1 GCA_026991065.1 Gemmatimonadota bacterium
TGGTCGGCTCCTACGGCGCGACGCAGGGCGCGCTGGCGCAGCTGCAGAAAGAGATCGAAGGATGGCGGCAGGAAGGCGCCGAAATGGAGCAGGAACTGAACAAGCTGGTGGAGGACTACCAGGGGCGCTCGGCGATGTTGACCGAGGCTTCCCGCAAGCAGGAAGAGGAGAAGATCACGCGCAAGCGCGTGGCACTCGACGAATTCGTTCAGCGCTATTTTGGTCCCGACGGAAAAGCTGAAAAGCGCCGTGCTGAACTCCTGCGGCCGGTGGAATCCGCGATCCTGGCAGCGATCAAGGTGGTCGCCGAGCGCGAGAATTACGACATGGTTCTTGACGCGTCCAACGCGGGGGTCGTTTGGGCCTCCACCGCGCTGGATCTGACCGACCAGGTCAGCGCGGAACTGGCCGCGGAATCCCCGGCGGAGAGCGGGAAGTGAGATCCGACGGCCCGGCAGGGACGTGGTGGTGGAATGAGCGTCGAGGTAGTGGTTCAGCGTTCTATAACGGGGGCGCCACGCCGGGATGCGGGAGATCGAGAACTCAATGACCATTCTCCTAGAGGATTTGGCACAAGCCATCGGCGCGGACCCCGGGCGGGTACCGGCTGTTGAGGTGAGCGGTATTGCGGGCCTTAAAGAAGCGACCGCGGCAGAGATCAGTTTTCTCACCAGCAGCCGGTATGAAAGCTACTTGAGTGGCTGCCGGGCTTGTGCGGTGATCGTCAGCAGCGAGCACCCCGCTACGGAGAATGGTCCGTTTCTGCTGCGTGTGGCGGACCCACAGATGGCGCTGGTCAAGGCGATGGAGTTGTTTCATCCGGCCCCTCGACAGGCTGGAATGGGGATCCATCCGAGCGCGGTGGTCGAGCCGGGGGCCGAAATCGGCGAAGAGGTCTCCCTGCATGCCCATGTGGTTGTTGAAGCGGGGGCCCGGATTGGCGATCGTGTGGTTCTGATGCCGGGGGTATTCATCGGGGCGGGTGCTCAGATCGGCGATGATTCGTTGATCTATCCCAACGCGGTTGTGCGCGAGCGGGTAACTCTGGGCGAACGAGTGATTGTGCATGCCGGCGCGGTGATCGGTGCGGATGGTTTTGGTTTCGCGCCGCATGGCACGGGCATGAAGAAGATCCCTCAAGTGGGGGTTGTGATCATCGGCAATGATGTCGAGATCGGTGCCAATACCACCATCGACCGTGCAACACTCGGTGAGACGGTGGTGGGTGACGGTACCAAGATCGACAACCTGGTGCAGATCGGCCACAATGTGAAAATCGGGCAAAACACCGTGATATGTGCCCAAGTGGGCGTGTCCGGTTCGGTTGAGGTGGGCAGTCAGGTGGTCTTGGCCGGGCAGGCCGGGATCGCCGGACACATTCGCATTGGTGATGGCGTGATTGTTGGCGCGCAGGCGGGTGTGACCCGCTCCATCGCTGACGGTGAGTGTGTCCTCGGCGCACCCGCGCGTCCCCGGACGCAGGCGGGAAGACGAGTTGCCATGGTTTCGCGTCTTCCGCAGATGCTTGAGCGTTTGCGCCAGTTGGAATCTCGAGTGCGTGAACTGGAACCGAGAGTTGACGTACCGAAATGATGGTGATTGGGAGCTACGTTGGTCGTTTCCCGGAGTGGTTGTTGATGGCTCCGGCCGGAAGGCAAGGGGTATTCAAGGCAGCGGCTGTGGGAATCCGTGGTGAATTTCAGATGATGGAGTTGGGCAATGCGGCGGCAATGTACGGTTGAAGCACCGGTTGAACTGGGGGGCATTGGGCTGCACACGGGTGCTCAGGTAAAGATGAGGCTTCTGCCCGCCACTGTCGGAACCGGACGGGTTTTTGTGCGCACGGACCTGGCCGGGCGACCCGAGATTCCAGCTCATGTCGATCGGGTTTGCTCAACGCCCCGGGGGACGAATCTGGCGCTTGATGGAGATGAGAACGCCGTTGTGCACACGGTTGAGCATGTGCTGGCGGCGTTGCGTGGCTGCGGCGTCGACAACGCGATTATCGAGTTGGACGGCCCGGAACCGCCGGCGATGGATGGCAGTGCCGCCCCGCTGGTGCGCGCGATCGACGCGGTTGGGGTTGTGGAGCAGAAGGTTGCGCCCCGGCTTTTCCGCTTGAACGAACCGGTTCATTTTCGCGACGGCAACGCGGAACTGGTCTACCTGCCCTCGGATGATGATCTTCGGGTCACCTTCAATATCGATTTTCCCCACCCGATGCTCGGGGCAGGCACGGTCTCGGAGCCGATCGGGAATTTCCGCGACCGGATCGCGGAGGCGCGAACCTTCTGCTTCGAGCACGAGGTGGAGATGTTGCGCGCGGAGGGGCTGATTCGCGGCGGCAGTCTGGATAACGCGCTGGTTTTCGGTGACGACGGTCTTTTGAACCCGGAGCCGCTGCGTTTCGCGGATGAGCCGGCGCGCCACAAACTGCTGGATCTGATCGGTGACCTGGCCCTTATCCCGGATCGCATCCAGGGGCACGTCATTGCACTGCGCGCCGGTCACGCGGCCAATGTGAAGTTTGCCAAGGCTCTGCTTCGGGCGCGTCAGCGCGAATCGGGGGGCTTGCACGATGTGCAGGAGGTGATGAAGCACATCCCTCAGCGCTATCCATTTCTTATGATTGACCGTATTTTGGAGATGGAGCCGGCCAAACATCTGGTGGCGGTAAAGAATGTGACTGCCAACGAGCCTTTCTTCCAAGGGCACTTCCCCGGTCGGCCGGTGATGCCCGGAGTGATGATTTTGGAAGCAATGGCGCAGGCTTCGGTCTATCTTTTGCATCGAAGCAAGCCCGAATTCAAAGACCGGCTCTTCTTTTTCGCGGGTATCGACGGTGTTCGCTTTCGACGCGCGGTCGTGCCTGGGGATCAACTGCAGATCGAGGTTTGGATCCAGCGGATGCAACGGCTATCGACAACCACAGTCAGGGCGACAGTGAGCGGTATGCTGGTGTGCGAAGCAAAACTCCAGGCACTTTGTGAAAGCCCGGAAAGAGGAGCACCTGCGTGATGCGCAACGGTACAGAGACCGCCAGCGGCATTCATCCTACGGCAGTAGTGCACCCCGACGTGGTTTTGGGCGCGGATGTCACCATCGGGCCCTTTGCCATCATTGAGGAAGACGTGGTGATCGGCGATGGCACCCAAATCGGGTCCCATGCGCTTGTTGGTTCGCACACTCGCCTGGGCCGTGGGAACGTGCTTCACCACGGCGCGGTGGTGGGAACCGCACCGCAAGACCTGAAATTCTCGGGAGCCGTTACCTACACGATTGTCGGTGATCACAATACCTTTCGCGAGTATTGCACGGTCAACCGCGGCACCATGGCGGGGGAAGAGACTCGAATCGGCAACCACAGCCTCTTCATGGCCTACAGCCACGTCGGCCACAACTCAGTGATCGGTGACCGCGTGGTTTTGGCGAATTCCGGCAACCTGGCCGGGCACGTGGTGGTTGAGAACCACGTGATCGTCGGCGGGTTGACCGGTGTTCACCAGTTCGTGCGGCTGGGCGCGCATGCCATGATCGGCGGCTGCGCCCGGGTGACTCAAGATGTGCCCACCTATGCGCTGGCTGCTGGGTCCGAGCCCCGCATTGTGGGCGTGAACGCCATTGGACTCACGCGACGCGGTTTCTCCGAGCAGGAGATCACGGCCATCAAGCGCGCCTATCGGCTGATTTTCCGCTCGAATCTTACGCTCAGTGCGGCTCTGGAGAGGCTGGACGCCCAGGAACCGCACCCCATCGTTTTGCCCCTGATCGACTTCG
>JALXCG010000712.1 GCA_026991065.1 Gemmatimonadota bacterium
ACTCCTACACCGTGCGCCGCGGAAATCCGGACCTGCAGCCGGAGATGATCTCCGCCTATGAAGCCAGTTACCAGGTGCCGCTGGGCCCGCACGCACTGAGCGTCGAGTTCTACTACCGCGACACACAAGACGCGATGCAACGGGTGGTCTCTCTGGCGCCCGACTCGCTGGGCAGCGACATCACCCTCCACTCCTACGCCAACATCGGCAGCGAGCGCTCTCAAGGGATGGAGAGTGTGCTGGATCTGCGCCTGCTGAGCGCCTGGTCGCTGCATGCGGTTCTCGATCTTTTCGACTACCGCCTGCGCGGTGATCTCGACGATGGCATCAGCGAGCGCTCCAGCTTCAACTGGACCGCGCGGCTGGACAATGACCTGCACCTGCCGACCAATACCCGTCTGCAACTGACGACCCGCTACCACAGTTCCAGCGCCTCGGCGCAGGGGGAGCGGGCGGGCTATTTCGTCGCCGACGCGGCGCTCAAGCAGAGTTTTCTCGACCGCCGCTTGAGCGCTTCGCTGCAGGTCCGCGATCTTTTCGGCACGGCAAAATATGATTTCACCTCCAGCGCACCGGGGTTCGAAGACCATTCGGTGTTCGAGCGGGAAGCCCGGGTATTCACCCTGACCCTCAGCTACAACTTCAATAACTTCAAACCGCAAAAGCGGATGCGCCCCGACAGCGAGGACGGGCTGGGTGCCGGCTTCGAGTGAGCGCCGACGGCAGCGCCAAATCCGACTCAGTTGTCGAAAGCCAACTGGCACAGCCAATCGGTTCCCTTGAGGAAATAGAGGGTGTAGGAGCTGTCGTCGATGTCGGCCCAGTGCACAACATCGTAGGTGCGACCGGTCTCCGGGTGGGTGACCCGGCCGACGCGCCACTCCCCCGCCTCCGCGGGGATCTCCACCCCCGGCTCGCCGGCGACCGCCCGATATTGCAGGATCGGCTCCCAGAGCAGAACACGACTCAATGCCATGCGGTGACTGGCGGGGCGATTGGGAAGCAGGGTGACGCGCTCCAGCAACTCACGATCGGAGAATCCGGCGAGGGCGTTCGGATCCACCCCGAAGTCGTAGTAAAGTGATGTATCGAGATTCAGCTCCGGCCCGCAGGCCAGCGCGGGAACCGGGTGAGTGAGTCCGAAAACAATCCCCATCAGAATGAATATGCGTGTCATCCTCTGCTCCTCTGGTGGCAGTTCTTGACCCGCGCCTCAACCCACCGGGCGCGGCTCCTGAAATGGGGCGGCGACGGAACCCGGTGATGCCGAGACAGGGCTTCCGCCCACAATCCGTGGCACGGAGGGCCGACTTCAGGCTCCGCCGCCGCCAGTGAGCCCAGCCTGATGTGCAAATCCCACGCCAACCGCCCCTCCTCCATCGCGAGCTTCGTATGAATCCTGCAGCAACCACGACCCAACCATGGGTGCTCGGCCCCGATCGCCACGGGCAAACGGTGTGGATCGCCGGCGAGCATTGTGTTGGCGCCACGGACCGCATGCCCGCTTTCACCCTTCCCTGCCCCGATGCGACGATCGAACCGGGCCGGATCAACGCTCACACGCATCTCTATAGTGGCCTGGTGCCCTTCGATATGCCGCCACCGAGCCCGCCCCCGGAAAATTTCCTGCAGATTCTGCAGCGTCTCTGGTGGCGCCTGGACCGCGCCCTGGATGGTGCCACGCTGCGCGCCGCGGCCCGCTACTACATCGCCGAGGCGCTTCTCGCCGGCACCACGACCCTGATCGACCACCACGAATCACCCCACTTCATAGACGGTTCGCTCGATCTGCTGGCGGATGCCTGCGAAGAACTCGGAATCCGCGCACTGCTGGGCTACGGCGCCAGCGAGCGCAATGGCGGCGCGGCCGAGGCCGACGCCGGCTTGCAGGAATGCGCACGGCTGGTGCGCGGCCGCGCGGCGAGTTCCACCGCACTCCGTGGCGCGGTCGCCATTCATGCGTCATTCACCGTCTCCGATGCCACTTTGCGCCGGGCCGGCCGGCTCTGCCGCGATCTCGGCGCGCCGCTGCACATCCACCTGGCGGAGGACCGCAGCGATGTGGCCGATGCCCAGCGCCGCGGCTATGCCGGACCGCTGCAGCGGCTGGTCGCGCTGGAGGTGCCGCTGGAAAACGCCATTCTCGCCCACGGCGTCTGCTTGAGCGTGGCCGAGGCCGCCGCGGCCACCGCCGCCGGCGCCTGGCTGGTGCACAACCCGCGCTCCAATCGCAACAACCGGGTCGGCTATGCGAGTGCGCTGCACGCCAATCCACGCGTCGCCCTGGGCAGCGACGGTTTCCCCGCGCGCATGGAGGATGAAGTTGCCGCCCTGGCCCCGGCCGACCGCGCCCGGGTCGCCGAGCGTCACCGCGCGGCCGCGCGGCTGAACAGCGCCCTTTTCGGCATTCCCTTCGCCGCCGCCCTCCCCGCCGCGCCCGGCTGCGCCGCCGACTTTCGTGTCGTCGATGCCGCCGGGGTCCGCCATGTGGTGGTCGGCGGACGGCTGGTGGTGCGCGATCGTCGGTTGCTCACCGCGGACCCGGCCGAGATCCGCGCCGCCGCCGCTACCGCCGCACGCGACCTGTGGGCACGAATGGCCACGGCCGCCTCGCCGGGCTGAGAACAGATGAGCCCTGGCCGCAACAGCCCGGTCGTGGCAGCACCCCTGCTCCATCAGGTATACTGCGTTTTTTTGGCGCCCGCATCGTCCCCCCTGGCTTGCTCGCCCTGCCTGCCGCCTCCCTACCAACAGTCCCTACCGGAGAACCCTTCGATGGCAACCATGGGCCTCGAAAGAGAGATCGTCAACCCGCAAGTCCTGCGGAACACCACCGAGCGCTTCGCCCGCGCCGGCATCCTGCTGCCGACATTCGCCCAGTTGGCGGACCCGGCGTTGATTCCGGAGCGCGTCGAGAATGCCCTGGAGGCGATCGATCCGGACGCCGCGCACCCGCTGAATCTCTTCCGCGTCCACTGGTATAACGACGCCGACCGCCGCCATCGCGTGTCCCTGCCGGCGCACGTCGTCCTGCCCAAAAGCCTGACCGGTGTCGATGCCCCCATCGTTCTGTTGATCGGCAACCGCTTTCCCATGATCGGCGCCCACAAAGTGCTCGCCGCCTATAGCTGCCTGGTGCCGCGCCTGGTCACCGGTCAGTTCGACCCCACCGCCCACCGCGCGCTCTGGCCGAGCACCGGCAACTACTGCCGCGGCGGCGTGGCGATCTCGCGCATCATGGACTGTCGCGGCATCGCCATCCTCCCCGAAGGGATGAGCCGGGAGCGCTTCGACTGGCTCGAGTCCTGGGTCTGCGACCCGGCCAACGACATCATTCGCACCGTCGGTGTCGAGAGCAACGTCAAGGAGATCTACGACAAATGCGGCGAACTGGAGGTGGAGCCGGAGAATGTGATCTTCAACCAGTTCAGCGAATTCGCCAACCACCTGGGCCACTACTGGTGCACCGGCCGCGCCTGTGAACACATTTTCGAAACCCTGCGCGAGAAGAACCCTGCGCTGAAGCTGGAGCTTTTCGTCTCCGCCACCGGTTCGGCCGGTACCATCGCCGCCGGCGACTATCTGAAGGAGCGTCACGGTTCGCGGATTGTCGCCGCCGAAGCGCTCGAATGCCCCACCATCCTCTACAACGGTTTTGGCGACCACAACATTCAGGGCATCGGCGATAAACACATCCCGCTCATCCACAACGTGATGAACACCGACTTCGCGGTCGCCATCTCCGATGAAGACACCGATTCACTCGGTGT
>JALXCG010000713.1 GCA_026991065.1 Gemmatimonadota bacterium
TCCCCGGCCCCTGCCCATTCCACGCCCGTGACCACCGCCATGACCGTGCCCAAGCCCGCGCCCCGATCCATGTCCAGCTCCGCAGCCACCGCCGTGATTCGGCCCCAACCCCTGGCCCCGCGCATGCAGGTGTTGCCGCTCGCCACGGCCGCCACTGCCCGGGTCATCCCGGCGCGGATTGGGTCGGCGCTCCTGTTCAAGCGCGGAGGCGCCGCTTTTGTCAATCTCAAAAACCCTGAACTCTTCACTGCGCCGGAGGTGGCGAGCCAAACCTCCCCGCCGATCGATTGCCAGTGCAACTTTCATCTTTCCACTCCGTTCCTTCGGATCCGGCATGGTGATCGCACCGCCTTCGATGACAATGCGTCTGCCTTGAACCAGGGCGCCTGCGACACTCCTCCGCGCGCCGGCAATGACGCGGCCGATCGTCGCCCTCGAAACGCCCATCTCGGCGGCTGCCCGAGCCTGGCTCATCTCCTGCAAGTCAATGAGCCGCAGTGCTTCCAGCTCATCAACCGAGAGTGTGACCGAGCCGAGCGAATGGCTCGCCAGCCCCCGTGGCTCAAACAGGCGACAGGGTGGCAGCACACGAACGCGACGGTTTTGCTTTGGACGGGCCATGCCGAAATCCGATTTCAATCTGGATATTATGAGCATATGCTCAGAATCTATTTCCGAAGATCGCTCTCTTTTCGTCCCCGGTCAAGTTTTTTCTTGTCGATTCTCACAGGATAGAGCTGGACATCAACCGGCTTGTTGCCATATTGTTCCCAACTCCGATCAGCACTCGCTGGAGTGCGCTCGGTTTCAGCGCAAGTCCCCGTCGTCTAGTGGTTAGGACACCGGCCTTTCACGCCGGCAGCGCGGGTTCGATTCCCGCCGGGGATACCAAAACACTGCAGGCCAATGGGTTCCTCCCGCTGGCCTGCAGTCTTTTTTGGGGGGGGAGAAGCCCCCTAACGCACTCTTGTTTGAGTGCTCCCGCCGCGCGTCTTCCCCGGCGCCGGCCCTACCATCGGTGCAGGCCGCGCATCGCCCCCTCGGCCACTGGCCGAACCGGCAGCTTCAAAGCGTGATCGCGTTCGGCTCATCGACCGCGTTTCCCACCGCCCCGGGCCCGGTCTCAGCGGACGAATACCCGCTCATTCATCGCGTCCTGCAGCGACTGCCACAAAGGCTTGCTCTTCGGCACGAAGTCCTGCTTGCCGTACCACCAGAAGAAACCGCCGGCGAAGCGCGGGTGCGCGGCGTCGAGATCTCGGTAGTAGCGGTCGATATAGCTCTCCTTGCGCGCCGGGAAGAGCGTTCCGCACTCGCCGATGCCCAGGGCGCTGTGGGGGAAGAGGAGCCCCAGTGTATCGAAGACCGCCGGCCAGTCCGGCTGCAGATCCAGGCAATCATCCTCGTAATAACTGACCCACACACAATCAAAGTTACTGCGGGTGGACGCCGGAAGGTTGTCCGTCACCCATTTGAACATCTGGTGGTCCGGATCTTCCCAGCAGTTGAATTCCGAGGGCTTGCCGCCGTTGTAGGGGCCATTCCAGTAGAGCGTGATGGCGGTCTTGAGCCCGCGCGAATGAGCCAGCCGATTGGCGCCGATCACCTTCCGCGCCACATCCCGCGAGTCTCCGAGCCACTCGCCATTCACCTCGTTGCCCACCTCCCAGAGATCGATCACCGGGCCGAACTCGCGAAAGTACTCATCCGCGCGGGCCAGATAATCCGCAATGCTGTACTCGCTCACATAATAGGAGTCGAGCAGCATCCCCTGCGTAAAGGAGACCGCGGCGATGTTGTCCACCGCCGCGCGGTAGGCGGTTGCCGGGACCCACTCGTCGAAAACGATGCGGGTGGTCATCTGCTGGTCGAAGGAACCGATCGCGTCGCGGATCTCCGCCATGTTGGAGCGTGGATCGTCGATCGTGATCCCCCAGATCCAGGGGACTGAAGGTGTGTTCCCGGTCGCGGTGGGAATGACGACAGCGGGCGGCGCGGATGGATGAGCGGCAACCGGAGGGGTTACCGCGGTGCAGAGGGCCAGGAGCATGAGGGGGAAAGAGAGCATGGAAAAGCTCCAAATGGCGCCGCGGCAGCGCAGAGCAGTGGTGATGGCGCGTGTCACCGCACAAAAAGAAAGGGCTCTCGCGATACCGGTGTGGTACCACGAGAACCCAAATCTAACCCGCAAAGCGGATATCTCTCAATCGGCCGATCAGCGGGGATTCACACCGAGCGACTCGATCGTCTCGATGGTCAGTCCTCCAACCGGCAGACCCTTTTCGCGCTGGAAGTCAGCGACCGCGGCCAGGGTCAGCGGACCCACAATGCCGTCGATCGGACCCGGGTCGTGGCCGGCGGCCGCCAGGGCGCGCTGAATGTCCATGATCGTGGCATGATCCATGTTGGTCTCACACAGAACTTCGCGCCACTCCATGTGCCCATCGCTGACCAGGATGGTCTTGGTGACGGTCTTGTACTCCGCCGGAATCTCAATCCGCCGCTCTTGAGCGGGCGTTACCAGCTTGCGCACCTTGACAGTCTTGTACTCCGCCGGAATCTCGATCGTGCGGGTCGTCGCCGGGGTCTTGACGATGCGCTTCTTGCGCGTCTCGTAGCGGGCGGGGATTACCACCCGGCACATGATCTCACCGGTGGTTCCATCGATCTTTTCGATCGGGCCGCGACCCTTCTTCCAGACCACGCGCTCCGGTTCCACAAGGACCTTCTCCTCGGTCCACTCATAGACCGCGGGGACCACTTCGAGGCGGCTGCTGGCAGGCTTTACCAGAACCTGCTCCTCGACCCAGTCATAGACCGGCGGCGTGGTCTCGATTTTGTAGGACGCCTCCTTGACCAGAATCCGCTCCTGCTCGGTGCGGTAGACCGGCTCGATGAACACGCGGGTATAGCACTCCCCGGTTTTTGCAGGCGGGAAGAGATCGGTGCTGATGGCGGGAGTTTCACCCCGCGCCGCGGCCGCACGGGCCTCCGCTTCGGCCTTTTCGCGAGCGATCCGCTCGCGCTCGAGCCGGGCCTGAGTTGATTCCAGAGAACTCTGCGCTTCGGCCAGTTCCTTGTCTTTCGCGGCCAGCTGGTTTTCCAGATCGACCGTGTAATCCTTGGATCCGCCGCAGCCCACAAGGGTCAGGGCCCCGATTAGAACCGTAGGCCATAGCAACATCTTCTTCATCGTAGTAGTTTCCTTCAATATGCAGTGCACCCCCGCGCCGGAAAGACTCAGTCGGCGGAACCATGCTTCTGCTCTTTGCGGGATGTTTGGGAACAGACCTGAACACTTGGCGGTCTCTTTGCGGCAGCCAATTCATTTGCACCGCCTTGCGAGATGAGACGCCAATCGCGAGTACAGGCCGAGGCGGCGCGTCGCACCACCAAATACAGCCCGCAATGTGTAACACGCGCCCATGCTACCCGCAGAAAGTATGCCATTTCACCAAGAAACCGCTCCGGACGCAAGGCCGATCCATAGATTGCTGCCAACGGGCAGTTTATGCGAAACGCTGAAGCGCGTTGGTCGAGCCGCGAAGAGCGGCCTCCGCGCGGGTGCCCCAATGTGATAGTCGCCAAAGGCCATTTTGAGGTTTGTGTCTCATATTGAGGCGCGGTTTGCTCATCACCACCGCTCTCGGGCCGGCGCTGGGTGTCGCACAATGGGCGCAGCCGGCTGTGTCATAGGGAACTAGCGCGAAAACTCCCGAAACCCGGGCCGCGGCACAGCTCCTGCAAGGTTGGTCACGAACACCAG
>JALXCG010000714.1 GCA_026991065.1 Gemmatimonadota bacterium
GCGTAGCTCTCATCAACAATCTCCATCGGTCCGAGTGGATCTCCCAGGTCGACGCTGTATTCCGGAAAATACTGCAGCGACGCACCATCGTCGACGTCAGCATCCACAACCGCGAAATAGACCTGTGGCGCGCTGACCAGCAAGTAGCTGCCAACCAGAAAAACCCGCATCTCGGGGGCGTGAACCAGGCCCGGTGCCCGCGCGATCAAGGCGATCCGCCGTTCGGCGGAGTTGCGTTCGGTCAGGGAGATCGCCTCGTACCAAGCCTTGATACCCAGATACTCGCCACTCTCGGGAGAGAGCGCGAACACCTCCCACATTCCACCATCGGTCAGCGGCAGACTCTGCTCCGCCCCGCCGCCGGTGTGAAGCCCATTGAAGATCACCAGCTTGTCGGGCAGGGTTTGCTTGATGAAGTCGAGCGATGCTTTCCGTGCATCGTGCCAGACCGTGTCGCTGTAGTCATCGGGCATCTGTCCTTCGACCGCGTTGGGAAAAAGCACATGATTGGCGGAATCGACAAAGAGCCCGTCGTAGTCGTGGCTGCGTACCTGCTCCGCGGCGGTGAGCGCGAAATAATTGACCCAGTGATCCAGCGCATCCGGCGCATCGGCCGGAACCTGGTCCCCGGGATCCATCAACCAGGAATCCCAGTGGGTCAGGATCCGCTCTCCAGCCGCATGCTCGAACATCTCCTCGTGGGCATCAATGAAGTCCCAATCGAAGTGGGAACTGGAATCCCATGCGCCCAGGATCGAGCGGTAGAGATAGAGGTCCGGTCCATCGATCGCCGCCCGCACCCGCGCATCCAGCAGAGGCGTGATAACACAGGCATAGTGAGAGTTGAGGATCTCCGTTTCCTGCGGACTGAGCGGCGCCCAGACCCGGGTCCCCAGGGCAAAGTGGCGCCCCGGAGCCGGAATGCCGTCGTCGGGAGAGGCGCCCCGGGCACTCCCGCAAAAGACAAGCAGCGCGAGCGCGGCGGCCAACGTTACGCCGATCCGCGGCCAGAGGTCGACCCGCGGGAGAGCACGAACCGCGGCAATGGGAGAGTGAGCGGAAGCGGTAGAGTGGCGCATGGTGCGATCTCCGAATTGGTGCCGCGCCGGCCGCAGTCTCTCGCTGTCTGTCCGCGGCCCGGACGCAGGGCGTTCCCTTTCCGTTTCGACCGCCGCGAGCGCTGCGATTCCCGCTTTGCGCCCTTCGTCACGACATTGCACACTGCATCGTCGGTTTGCCAAAAGCATGCACAGTGCCGCCCCCCGCATGCCCGATTCATGCGCAGCGCAGCCCCCCTCGCCTGCCCATCCTGTGCACAGCACGCGCCGTCACCGCTGTGCACTCGGTGCACAGGCGACAGGCTCCTAAGCTCCCAATCCCCCCAGGATTTCGTCAACAAATGCCCGCGGCACGAAATCCTGCAGGTCATCCAGCGCCTCCCCCACGCCGACCAGGCGCACCGGCACCCCAAGCTCGGTCTTCACCGCGACCACCACGCCACCTTTGGCGGTCCCGTCGAGCTTGGTCAGCACCACGCCGGTCAAACCCATCGCGGCATGAAACCCGCGCGCCTGCAGCAGCCCATTCTGGCCGGTCACCCCATCGATCACCAGCAGGGTTTCGTGCGGCATGGTGGGATCCGCGCGCTGCAAGACGCGGCGAATCTTCTGCACCTCGGCCATCAGATTGGCCTTGTTGTGCAGCCGTCCGGCCGTGTCGACCAGCAACAGATCGGCCCCGCGCGCCCTGGCGGCGGTCAGCGCATCGAAGACCACGGCGGCCGGGTCGGTGCCCGGGTCCTGACGCACGATTTCGGCTCCGCTGCGCTCCGCCCAGACCGCCAATTGATCGATCGCCGCGGCGCGAAACGTGTCGGCCGCCGCCACGATCACCCGCTTGCCCTCCGCACCGTAGCGCGCGGCGAGTTTGCCGATGGTGGTGGTCTTGCCCGCACCGTTGACCCCGACCAGAACGATCACCCGCGGCCGGGTCGCTCCCGCCGGCAGCAGCGGCGGTGGTGGCTCTCCCAGCAGACGCAACAACTCCTCTCGCAGCACGGCCACCACATCCTCCACCGCGCGCAGCCGCTGCGCCCGCGCCTGCTCCCGCAGCGCATCGAGAACCTGCTCGCACGCTTCCACGCCGAGATCGGCCTCGTAGAGAACCTCTTCCACCTCGTCGAGCAGCGCGTCATCGACCCGCCGCCCGGCCCCCAGGGTGCGCCGCAACCGGCCCGCAACCCGCTCGCGGGTGCGCGCCAGCCCCGCCTTCAACCGCTCCCGCCGCCGGCCACGCGCGGGTTGCGCCGTGCCACCGGTCGCGTGGCCGCCGCTCTCAACGCTCTCGCCGCTGCCTCGGCTATCCCCGCTCCCGCCGGCAGCAGCGCCGGCTTCAGGCGCCGGGGACTCTCCCGGTTCCGCCGCCGCATCTTTCGCGACCTCCGCGACCTCCGCCGCCAGCGAGCCACCCACGACAGCGCTGCCGGTCGCGCCCCGCTTCCCGCCACCAGCCCGCGCTGTCTCCGCCGCCTCACTCGCGGCCGCCGCCGCGGCCGCCTCGGCCTCCTTGGCCGCCTTGCGCGCCGCCCTGGCCGCCGCCCGTTCTCGCCACTTGCGCCCGAGCTTCATGAGGAGAGTCGCACCGGTTGCGCCGCGGTCACCCGCCTGGCCAGCCCCACCAGCGCCTTCGCCACCGGCGAGGCCGGATCGGAGATCACCACCGGCACCCCCGCATCGCCCTGCACACCGACCCGCGGATCGAGCGGAATCTCCGCCAGCAGCGGCACCCCGAACTCCTCAGCCTGCCGCGCCCCGCTCCCGCCGGCGCCGAAAATCGCCGTCTCCGTGCCGCACTCATCGCAGACAAAACCACTCATGTTCTCCACATAGCCGAGAACCGGCACATTCACCTTCTCGAACATCCGCACCGAGCGCCGCACGTCGGCCAGCGCCAGATCCTGCGGCGTGGTCACCACCAGCGCCCCCCACACCTGCGTAATCTGCGCCACGCTCAGATGCACATCACCGGTCCCCGGCGGCAGATCGATCACCAGATAATCGAGATCGCCCCACTGCACATCGTGCAGGAACTGCCGCACCGCCCCCATCAGCATCGGCCCGCGCCACACCAGCGCCTCGCCCCGCTCCAGCAGAAAGCCGATCGACATCATCCGCAGACCATGCTTCTCGACCGGCAAGATCCGGTTTTCAGTCAACGCCTTGGGACGCTCCGTCGGCCCCGCCATCAGGGGCAGGCTGGGCCCATAGATATCGGCGTCCATCAACCCCACCGAGTGCCCCAACTCGCGCAACGCCACCGCCAAGTTGATCGCCACGCTCGACTTGCCCACGCCCCCCTTGCCGCTCGCCACCGCCAGCACCCGCTTCACGCCCCGCAGCGGCGCCTGATCATCAAAAGGATTCCGCCCCCGGTCCGCCTCCGGCGCCGGCGCCGCACCGCCCGGTGCCTGCCCATGCGCCCCCGCGCCGCCCGCCGATCCAGCCGCCGTCGCCCCGGTTGCGAAGGGCCGGTGCCCTCCCGCCATCGCCGACGGCCGCCCCTTCGGCGGCGGATCCATCAAAATCACCCCCACGCTCTCAACCCCGGGCACAGCCCCCACCGCCGCCTTCACCGCATCGCTCAACTCCCGCCGCCGCGCCGGATCGGGATTGGCCACGGTCAGCGTCACCGACGCCCGCCCATCCTGCACCCGAACCCCCGCCAAAAGCCCCAGAGACACCACATCCTGCTGCAGACCCGGCACCTG
>JALXCG010000715.1 GCA_026991065.1 Gemmatimonadota bacterium
ATAATCCCCGCGCGATACCCCCTCCGCGTCGTAGAGCGAGGTTTCCCAGGTCGCCACAACCGCGCCACCGGCGGCGGCATAGTCGCGCACCGCCTGCAGTTCAGCGTCGTCGAGACACCCCGAACGTGGCAACACCAGAGCCCGCGCGCGGATCGCCGAGGCCGGCGGCAACTCCGCCTCCCAGGGAACCAGGCGGGCGAGATCCGCCTCGGTGATGACACGGAAGGGAAGATGCGACTCCAGCAGAATCATCAGCACCCCCATGTACTCAGCGAAGCTGTCCCCCTCCATCGAGCCGTACTGCGCCTCGTCGCGACCATCAAGAAAAGCGATGGTGCGCGGCGAATAGAGCAGCGCGAGGTCCGCATAGGGCTCCACGCCGGCGGCGTAGTAGTGGTCTTCGCGGGCCGCCAGCCAGTCGAAAATCGCCCGGCGGTTGGCATAGTCGACACTGCCCGCCATATCGGGCGCATCGGTCTCCCAGAAAGAGCAGCCGGAACCGATCACCGACGCCGCCAGCAGCCGCGACGCGGCCACGTCACCGTGATCGGCATAGGCCAGGATCCAGCTCGGCTGACTCCGGTCGATACCGCGGTAGGTGAGATGATAGCCGGTGGCGGCCAACCAGGTAAAGTAGTGGGCCGCCGACGCTTCACCCCACTCGTGGGTGCGCACCTGGCTCACCGCCGGATAGAGGGTCGGCGTATCGCCCTTGGTGTAGCCATCGTCCAGTCCGTTCCAGTGCTCGATAACCAGGGCCACCCGCGGATTCTCGGCCGCCACGGTCTGCCGGCAGAAACCGACCCACTCCTGCATCACCTCCAGGCGCCAGTCGACGAAGCGGCGCCAGGCGGGATCGTCGTAGTCGGCCGTCGCCGGCAGGGGAGTGCCGGTGTCGGCCAGGAAGCGCGCCTTGCAGTCATCGCAGTGGCAAGGCCACTGGTGCTCCCAGGTGTCGCCGAACTCGTGAATCAGCAGCGGCACATCGAGATAGATCCCATCAACGCCGCTGGCGGTGACCGCCGTGAGCAGTTCCGCGGTGCGCTGGCGATAGAGCGGGTCGTTCGGACAGAGCCACACATCCTCGTCGTTCGGCCCCACCCAGAACGCCACCGAGCCGTAGAAAAGAGCGGGAGCGCCATCGATCCCCTGCTGCAGCCACTCCGGATGCAGCGTATACATGCTCACCAGGCCGGGGTCCACTTCGCCGTTGCGATCCCTATCCACATTCGGCGACGTATACTCCAAAGGGGCCAGATAGGCAAAGACCCGCAACCCGGGAAAAGAGGCGTGGGCGACACTGCAGATCTCCTGCAGCGTAGCGAGCGCCGCCGGCTGGAGGCTCCATGAACCCTCGGCCACGCTTACCAGATCGCCGGAGAGATCGGCATCGACAGCATTGACCCCCGATTCGGCCAAGAGGCGCAGCGCGGCCCGGATCTCTCCCTCACTCATGCCCACCCAGAACGGTTCGCTCCCCAGCCGGGCGGTCCGCGCCCACTCAGGAGAGACCAGCGGTTCGCCGGCCGCCGCCAGCGCCGCGGCCAGAGCCGGCAGCAGCAGCAGCAGCAGCAGCGCGGGCACCGCGAATGCCGTGCCGATGAGGCGCCGGATTCCGGCGCGGATGGATCGAATCGGGGACTCCGGGGTTTGACACGCAACAACGGGCATCACTTCTCCTTCTCTCCGCCCGGGACGGCTGGAGCTGTTCTCCTGTTGGAATATCTCCCCCGCATAACGTTGCAGCATAACTCCGGGCGGTGACCGGCGCCGTGGGGAATGGAGCACCCGCCCCGGGACAGGTGGGAGCGGCGCGCCCCCGAGTGACCACGCATCCGGATCATCGAGCCCCGAATCATCCTCCTGTAGGTGCACGGCCTGCCGCGCCCCCGCCCCGCCCCGGCCCTCCGCCGGCGGCAGGTTGCTCTCGCCCGCGCCGAGTCCGGCCACTGTCGCCGCGGCACCGCCACCGCCGCCGGCCGGTCGTACCGATCTTGCGCCGCAATGCCCTGCGTCAGCCCTTATACTTATTGGAGTCATCCGTCCTCACGCGCCGGCACCAACCTTCCACGTGTGGCTCCCGCGGCTTCCTCTCCGGAAGCGCGGCGCGATCCGACACAACGTGGCGACAGCATCGCAGTGAGGAGTTCAAGGTAGCCTACAAGGGGGCCAGCATGAGCCATCTCCGCAGAACGAAATTGAACCGGAACCTACGGCGCATTTGGCCGGCCCGACTCCCCATCGCGCTCGCCATCTGCTCGATCGCCGCCGGCGCCCGGGGCCAATGCGCGGACCAGACCCACAAACTCCTCGCCGCCGACGGACGCTCGCAGGATGCCTTCGGCTATGCGGTCGCGGTATGGGGGGAGATCGCGGTGAGCGGCGCGCCCCAGGATGATGACCGCGGGAGCAAGACCGGTGCGGCCTACCTTTTCAACACCACGACCGGGGAGCAGATCGCCAAGTTGGTCGCCACCGACGGCGCGGCCGACGATCAGGCGGGAACCAGGGTCGGAATCAGCAGCAGCGCCGCCATCGTCGGAGCCTACTGCGATGATGATCGCGGTCCCTGTTCGGGATCAGCCTACCTGTTCAGCATCGAGACCGGCGAACAACTGCACAAACTGGTGCCGAACAACGGGATCAGCGGTGACGCTTTCGGCTATGCGGTGGCCATCAGCGGCAACACCGCGATCATCGGCGCCGACACCGATGTCCATGGTGAGCATTCCGGATCGGCTTACCTCTTTGCCGTTGACAGCGGCACCCAGATCGCGGAGCTGACAGCCGACGACGGCGAACCCTGGGACTATTTCGGCTACACCTCAGTGGCGATCGATGGCCCTCTGGCAGCGGTGGGAGCGTGGGGCGACGACGACCGCGGAAACGGTGCCGGAGCGGTCTACGTTTTTGATGTGCCAACCGGCGCGCAGATCGTGAAGCTGCTGCCGGAGCCGGGCACGGATGGCGGCGGATTCGGTCACTCAGTGGCGATACGCGGCACCACCGTCCTGGTGGGGGCCTGGCTTCAGGGAGAGCAGGTCGGTGCGGCCTATCTCTTCGATGGAATCACTGGTGAACAACTCGCCAAGCTCACCGCCGACGACGGCGCCCCAGGCGACCGTTTCGGCTGCTCAGTCGCGCTCGGCGACAGCTTCGCCATGGTCGGCGCCCACGGTGACCGCGACCATGGCGCGTCCACCGGCGCGGTCTACCTCTTCGAGCGGAGCAGTGGCGTGCAAGTGGCCAAGATCGTGGCGGACGACGCCGCCCAGGGCGACGAGTTCGGCGGGGCAGTCGCCATGGATGGGACGGTCGCCGTGGTTGGAGCCTACCTGGACGACGATCTCGGTGGCGGATCCGGCGCAGCCTATGTGATCGAGACCGATGCTCCCTGCGCCGACCTCGGCATCGATCCCGATCCGCTGCTGGCCGGCCAGAACGCGACCTTCACCGTCACCGGCGCTGCCCCGAACACGGCGACCTACCTGGCCTACAGCCTGAGCGGACCGGGTCAAGTCTATCTCTCTCCGCTCTACATCACGCTCGACCTGGCCTCTCCCAAGCAGGCCGGACCCATGGTCACCAGTGACGCCAGCGGCAGCGCATCCTGGACGCTCGCCATTCCGCCGGAGGCGGCCGGAGCCACGCTCTGGCTGCAGGCGTGTCAATTCCAGGGCAAAACCGCGCGGGTGGAGACCGTGGTCGCCGGCAACTGAGCAAGGGGGGAACGCGCCGCGCGGAGCGGGCGTCCCCCTACCC
>JALXCG010000716.1 GCA_026991065.1 Gemmatimonadota bacterium
GGCCGGGGTGGCGCTGTATTGGTGCGGGAGAGCGAACGCGAGCGCGGTGATGAGAGTGACGGCGCCGAGATAGATGATGAGGGGACGGCGGCCGGAACGAACCGGTGGCAGATAGCGCCCGACGAGGGCGCCGCTGCCCAGGGCGAGTGCCAGGAGGAGCAGGGCGACCGCGGCGCCGAGCGGGGTGAAGAGCGAGACCCGTTCCGGCAGCAGGCGCAGGAAGAGGGTGGCGCCGAGCAGCACGGCGAGCGAGATGGCGACGCCGGCGGCACCGGCACGGCGGGGGCCACCGCCGGTCATGCGGGTCAGCAACCAGGCGGCGGTGGCGCAAGCGAAGCCCCCGGCGCTGTAGAGCAGCAGGCAGGAGGGCGGCAGCAGTGGAGTCGGCAGGCGGCCGATGCCGTGGAGATAAAGCCCGAGGTCGCCCAGACCATAGAGCAGCGCAATGCAGAGGGCGGGAACCGCGGCGGCGGCAAAGAGTCGGTGCGGGGGGCGAGCGGAATCCATGCCCCGAGAATAGCGCAGGCGGCGGGTGCAACGCGGGCGAATGCGTGGCGCGGTCGGGCAGGGCGCAGGGCCCGCGGTGGATGGCGGAGCGAGGTGCGTGTTGTGGGCGCGGGGAGGTTGGGGGGGTGCTATGCTTTGTTTTTGCGAGAAGATAAAAAGCTGAGTTGTGGCCACTCGCCCGCCTGGAGCTTCTGCATGAACACTGCCGCACCGACTCTCGATCTTGCCCGACTGGCGGACAGCCGGGCGCAGGATATTAATGGAATTGATGTGCGCCTGGGCGATCTGTGGGATCCGGGGCGGGCACGCGGTCCGGCGGTGCTGGTGTGGCTGCGGCATTACGGCTGACTGGCCTGCCGCGAGCAGGTCGCGCAGTTGCGCGAGGTCGAAGGGGAGTTGCAGGCGGCGGGCGCCGATCTGACCCTGATCGGTTCCGGCAAGGTGCGTTACGCGCGCGCTTTCCAGGAAGAGTTGGGATTTCGCGCCCGGTTGCTCTCCGATCCGGCGCGGGTGACTTTCGCGGCGGCGGGGCTGGAGCGGGGCATCGGCAAGACTTTCAGTCTGGGGTCGCTCCTGGGAGGGATGCGGGCCTATCGCTCCGGGCACCGGCAGAGCGGTGTGCATGGCGATCTGTGGCAGCAGGGGGGCGTGGTCGTGGTGGCGCCCGGCGGGCCGGTTCTGCTGCACCATGTGAGCCAGTTCGTGGGGGATCACGTGGCCAATCGGATTCTCCTGCAGGTGGTGCGCGGCGGTTGAGATGAGGAATGCGACGATGGGATTGCGGCAGCGCGTGAGGCGGTTCAGGGAAGCACGGAGAGCGGTGGCCGTGGCGGCGCGACCGGGGGCGGCTGGGTTGCTCGTGGTGTTGCTGCTGGTGCTGCTGGCGTCACGGGCGGCGCCGGCGGCGCAGGTCGCAACTTTCTTCTTCTATTGGCACGACGCGCCGGCAAACAATTTCGACGCCGAGGCGATCATCTACGATCCCTACGGCGGCGTTGCACCCTTTCCCGGCAGCAGCACCTGGTACAGCGCGCAGGATCCGGATTGGTATGCGCGCGAGTTCCGCGACATGGAATACGCCGGGATGCAGTTGGCGCTGCCGGTGAACTGGGGCGACAACAGCCCCTGGTTCAACAACGCCACCATCCCGATCATGGTGCAGGGGCTCGAACGTTCCGGTAGCGGCGTGCGGCTGGGGCTCTTCGACGACACCACCTCCGAGGCGTGCGATTACAACCAGGCCCGCGGGCTCGGCTACACCCCGGAGCCGGCGCCGCCGCTGGCCGACTCCGATGGGCTCTGGTTCTGGTTCTACGACCGCAAATGGAAGCCCTTCTTCAGCGCGGTTCCGCGCGAGCTGTGGGCGACCCACAACGGGCTGCCGGTGGCGCAGGGGGGGCGGCCGCTGGTGGTGGCCTACACCGGCGCCTGGTTCGCCGACATTGAGCTGGCGGATGAGATGTGGGGCACCATCAAGGCCTCGTTTCTGCGCGATTTCGGCGTGGAGCCGTGGCTGGTGCTGGAGAGCAACTGGTTCGCCCGCAATCCCGATGTGGCGGCGGTGGCGGATGGGCAATACGCCTGGGGCGCGGCGGTCGGCGGCTGGAACAGTCACGTGCAGGCGGGCTACCGGGTGAACGCGGTGGGGGCGGGGTATGACGACCATCTGATCCGGCCCGCCACACCGACCTACCGGGCGCGCGAAAACGGCGCGCTGCTGAGCAACTCCTGGAATGCGATGCCGCGCGGGGCGGACCTGATTCTGGTGGAGACCTGGAACGAGCTGTGGGAGGGGAGCGGGATGGCGCGGCTGGTCGATTATCCCGACGAGGTGGCGGGGGGAACGCTGGATGAACTTTTCTACATGGAGCGGCTGCGCGGGTTGACCGCCGATGAGCCCGGTTGGGGTGTGTATCGGGCGTCGCTGGTGGATCTGCAGGTGCCGGAGCGGGTGGGGCCGGGGTCGATCCTGGGCTTCACCGTGCGCAATGACGGCACGCTGACCTGGAGCGGGAGCAACTTCCGCCTCGGTTCGCGCTTTGTGCTCAGCGCCGATCGCAGCGACTCGACGCTGGTGGAGATGCGCTTCGGCGAGCTGGAGCCGACCCGGACGGTGGCGCCGGGTGAGTTGGCGACCTTCCTCTACACGGTGCCGGCGGACTGGCTCAGCAACCCCGGCCCCGGGGCGTGGCGTTTGCAGGTCGACATGGTGGAGGATGGGGTGACCTGGTTCGCTTATCAGGGGGATCGCCCCGTGGAGGTGCCGCTGATCATCGATCCGGTGGCTCCGGCGGGGCCGGCGCTGGCGGTCGGACGCAGCGAAGAGGTGCTCGCGCGCGACGCGGTGTTCCATGTGCGCGGGCGGGTCGGCAATCCCGGCGCGGTTACGCAGAGCTGGCAGGTGTGGGTGGATGGCGCGCTGCCGGGGGGCGGCGAGGTGCCGCTGCTGGCGCCGGTGAGCGTGACGCTGGCCCCCGGTGAAGAGGTGGATGCGCTGCTGAATCATCCGCTGCCGGGGAGTGCGCCGGGCGGGCTCTATGGTTACCGCGTGGCGGTCGGGAGCTACCCGAATGCCGAGGTGTCGCTGCTGCTGCCGGTGACTGTGAGAGATCCGGCGTGAAGCGGCCGGAGTCGGCGCGCGTTCGGGGCGGCCTGCGGCTGGGCTGCGCTCTGCCGCTGCTGCTCTTGCTCGCGCTTTGCGCCTACGGCGTGTTCTGGTGGGTGACGCCGGGGCGGCAACTGGCGGCGGTTGATCTGCTGGCGGCGGGGGAGCGGGCGCCGCTGGCCTATCTCTATCTGCCGGACCTGGAGGCGACGCCCGATGACGGCGCCGCGGCGCTGCTGCAGCGGCTGGCCGCGGAGGCGCTGCGGGTTGGGGCGGTGCTGGCGGAGCGCGAGGCCGCCGCCGGCGAGGCTTCCGGCCGGCTGCCGCGCCTGCTCAGCGCGGAGCGGCTGACCGAGACGCTGCGGGGCTGGAGCGAGGATCCCGATGCCGCGGCGACGCTGGCGCACCTGGCGGTCCCGCGGGAACTCACGGTGCGCTGGGAGAGCGGTTCGGAGCCGGTGATCGCAGCCAATTTTCGGCGCTATCTGCGTCCGTTGCGGGCGTTTGCGCCGCGGATCGCCGCGCTGGAGCCGGACCTGGAGTGGCGCGACGATCTGACGCCGCTGCCCTGTTTGCGGGTGCGTGACTCGGGCTGGGTGGTGGCGACCCTCGACGGCACGCTGCTGGCCGCGCCGCGAC
>JALXCG010000717.1 GCA_026991065.1 Gemmatimonadota bacterium
CCTCACTATGGTGGGCTGGAGAAACGAATCTCTTTGGGCGGGATCGCGATGAGCGTCGGGCTTCTCGGCATCGCCTTTGCCGCCGAACTCGATGCCGGCTGGGTGTTGGGTGCGGCGTTGCCGGGGGCGCTGGTGGTCTTTCTGCTGCATCCCGCGCGCACCCTGCTGCTCTTGACGCGCCGGCGGCGCAAGCGAGTGGACGATAGCATCTATTTTTGGCGCGCCGGCTGTGTCCTGGCGCCGGCGGTGCTGCTTCTGGTGGTGCTGGCGGTGGGCGCCGGCCACGGCGGGAATGTTGCCCTGGCGACCCGCCTGGCGATGGCCGCGGTCTGGGTGGCGATTCCGGGCTGGGCCGGTTTGATCATGCACGGGATGCTCAGCCGCATCGTTCCCTTCCTGGTTTGGTTCCACCGCTTCGCACCGCTCGCCGGAAAGGTGCCGATCCCCACCACCAAACAGTTGCTGCCCAAGCGCCAAGTGCGCTGGGGACTCTATCTTCAGGGGGCGGCCGTGGGCTGCGGGTTGGTCGGTATTCTGCTCGCCGCGCCGGGCCCCAGTCAGGTGCTGGCACGCGGCAGTGGCTTGCTCCTGATGGCTACCGGCGTCAACTTTTTCTGGTGGCAGTTGCGAGTCTTGCGCCGGCGCCCCGCGGCGACTACTCTGCCTGAGGTCGCGGCATTCGGTTGAGTCCAAAGAGCGCCGGCCGCTTCCGAACCGGTTTCACGGCACCGACAGCCGGAGACAATCCACAATGCGGTTGGAGTTGGAGTGAACATGGGCATCTACGAATACGCCATGCAGATGGAACTGGAAGGCAAGGCTTGGTATGAAGAGCGCGCGGCCAAGACTCAGCACCCCGGGCTGCGCAAGATCCTTCAGGCCATGGCGGAAGATGAGAGCAAGCATTACGACGTTTTCAAGGCGATGAGCGAGAACCAGCAGGTGCCCGCGGTAGAGAAGTCGGCGGTGCTGGAGCAGGCCAGCAGCTTCTTCGAACATCTCAGCGAGGCCGGCGCGCCGGAGTTCGACGCGACCGAGATCACGCTGTGGGAAGAGTTGCGGGCCCACGAAGAGAAAGCGGAGCAGTTCTACCGCGAAAAGGCGGAAACGGCCGCCAGCGCGGCGGAGAAGGCGGCGTTGATCGAGATCGCGGACGAGGAGCATCGCCACGCGGTGCTGATCGACAACATGATCGATTTCCTGCGGCAACCCGACATCTGGCTCGAAAACGCCGAGTGGCGTCACATGGATGCCTATTGATCCTCCCATGAGTCAACCGCGCATTGTTCTCCACATCGGCTTGCCGAAGACCGGCACCACCTCGCTACAACTGAACCTCTTTGTTCCGCATTCGGCGTGGTCATTCGTCGGTAAGCCTCTGGTGCACAGCAATGCCGAGATGAAGCGTCTGCTCCGGCCGATCGTGGAGCATGATCCGAGCCGCTGGGAGCGCGAGCTGGATCTCTATCGGCGGGAGCAGGTGGCGCCGCTGCTGGCGCGCAGTGGAGATCTCTTGCTCATTTCGGAGGAGGAGTTCTCCACCGGAACCGCGCGCACGCGGGTGGACCGCGAGACGATCGCGCGGCGCTTGCACCAGCTTTTTCCGCAGGCGCGGGTGCTGCTCACGATTCGCAATCAGCTTGACGTACTGCCCTCGATCTACGGGCAGTTGGTGAACATGGGGATTCTGCCGGCGCAACTGCCCTTTCGCCGCTGGGTGGAGAACGAGTGCAATCAGGAGGGGCGGAGCAGTCGCCTCTATCTTTTCGATTACGCGGAGTTGATCTCCCTCTATCGCGAGCTTTTTTCCGCCGACAATCTGCAGGTCTTGCTCTTCGAGGAGTTGCGCCGCGATGCGGTGGGCTATCTCGAATCGATGTGTCGTTTCATCGGCGTCGATCCCGCGCCGGCGGTGGCGACCTATCAGCAACACCATCGGCGCAATGTCAACGCGCGCATCACCCAGCGTCACGCACGCTGGCGTCGTTTCACGCAGGCGCTGAGTTTTGTCCCGTGGGACGGGCTGCTGATCAAGGCTGGGGTGCGCCCCGCTTTTGCCCGTTTTCTGGAACGTGGAAAGCCGCTCGATACGGCGTTGAGCGCGGAGCAAACAAGATTTCTGTCGGACTTCTACGCACCGTCAAATCGGACCACCGCGGAACTGCTTGGGGTTGACCTGAAAGGCTACGGCTACCCCTGCTGACCGCTCGGCCGCCGGCGCCCGGTCTTGCGCTGAATCTCCGCCCAGAGACCCCGCCAGAAGCCGCCATCGGCGCCGCGCGCGTTGGCCCGCTTGCGATCGGAGAAGGGTGAACGGCGGGTCGAAGTGGCGATGCGCTGGCGCAGGAAATAGGCGTTGAACTGGTCGAAGCGTTTCCGCAGCAGGACGTCCTTGGAGTTGAGATTGTTGTAGGGGGTGAGCATCTGCAACAGTTTCGGCACACTCGCGGAGCGGACCAGATAGCAGAAATGGCCGGAGTTGTCGCTGCGGCGGGAGGGGAAATCGGGTCGCAGGAACCACTCATCGACGGCCTGGCCACGAGCCCGAAAGTAGCCCAGCCAGAGCATGTCCCAGTCGGCCGGAGGGGCGGGAATCGCCTCTAGCCTGGACCGGAAGGAGCGTGCCAGGCGGGCGTCATCTTCGATGATGAGACCGACTTCGCAGGTCGGGTCGGCATGGATCATCTTCCAGATGGTGATGTGACTGAGAAAGCACCCCAGGCTGCCGGCCATTTTCACCTCCATGTCGGGTGTGAGAATGCCCTCGGCCTGGTAGGGAGCCAACTGCACCCGGCGACCATCGATGGCGGGGAAGCGCTCCGGGGGCTCAAGGCCGGCGCGGCGACAGGAGCGCAGCAGCGCCCGCCGGCGGCGTTCGCTGCCGTCGAGGTTGATGTAGAAGGCGCGATCGTAATTCATGAGCAACCGAGTTGTGGCTAGGATGGATCCTGCAGGCGGTCCAGCCGCAGGCGTTCGCGGTCGTCGAAGAGGCGCTTGGCGCCGAGTTGAATGGCGGCGATGGTGCCGAGGCTGGTGCCGACAGCGATCAGCAGCAGAATCATGATCTGGTACTTGGCCGCTTCCAGCGGTGGGCTGCCGGCGAGGATCTGACCGGTCATCATGCCCGGCAGGCTCACCAGTCCCGCCGCGCCCATGGCATTGATGATCGGAATCAAACCGGAGCGGAGCGAGGCGCGCCGGATCTCGCCGATCGCCTGGTGCCAGGAGCGCCCCAGGAGGAGTTGCGCTTCGATGGCGTATTTCTGCCGCCACGCGCGGTCGGTCAGATTCTCGAGTCCGATCGCCACGCCGGACATGGTGTTGCCGAGCATCATTCCGAGCAGTGGAATGGAGTATTGCGGCGTGTACCAGGGGTGGACCCGCACCACCACATGGAGGGCCAGGACCGTGACCGCGAACGAGGAGACGAAGAGCGAGGTGGCGCCGATGCCGACGCTCCATGCGCCCCGAAAGCGGCGGTGCTGGCGCGACATCACCTCGAATGCGGCGGCGGACAGCATGAGCAGGGAGAGCGCGCCGATGGTCCAGGGGTTGCGCTGGGCAAAGAGAATGTTCAGGACGAGACCGAGGATGGTCAGTTGAATCACCGCGCGCAGCGCGGCGATCACCATGCGCCGCTCCATCCCCAGCCGCAGGCGCCAGGTGAGCAGTGCCACCACCAGCAGGAGCGCGCCGGCGATCGCCAGGTCCAGCGGTGAGAGTTGGATTAACTCCATATCTCCTCTCG
>JALXCG010000718.1 GCA_026991065.1 Gemmatimonadota bacterium
TCAAAGCTGGCCCGGCGGGCTGGGAATTGTTGCGGATGACGCCCTGGCCGGCGTCTACGCGAGTCTTTCGGTTCATGCTCTCCTCCTCATCTTCTCGCTCTTTTCCTGACTCCGGAGTCTTGACCGTCCACATCGTGGCGGTGGGCGACGAGCTGGTAGTTGGGTCGCAAATTGACACCAATTCGGCGCGCATTGGGCAGACTTTGACGCGTCTTGGCTATCGAGTTCTCGGAAGTCGATCGGTCCTGGACGACCCCGAGCGAATCGCCGCGGCGTTGGCGGGAGCGGCGGAGGAAGCGGATCTAGTGCTGGTGACCGGGGGGTTGGGCCCAACCGAAGACGATCGCACGCGCGAAGGATTGGCCCTGTGGGCAGGCGTGAGTCTTGAGGAGCGCGCGGAAGTTTTGGCGTGGCTCGAGGCGTTGTTTAGCGGAATCGGGCGACGGATGTCGCCATCGAACCGGTTGCAGGCGCTGGTGCCGGGCGGCTTCTCATGGATGAAGAACCCCGCCGGAACAGCCCCGGCACTGCTGGGCGAACATGCCGGCTCCAAGGTGGTGGCACTGCCGGGTGTTCCCCGCGAGGTGACGGCTTTTCTGGCAGGCGAGCTTGGTGCCTGGCTGGCGCGGCAGGTTCCGCTGGCTCCGCGACCAACGCTTCGACTGCGCACCTGTGGAATCGCGGAGTCCAGTTTGGCCGATCTTCTGCATGGGGTTATCGAGGATCAGGCGGCGGTGTCGTTGGCCTTCTTGCCAAGTTTGGGCGGCGTGGATCTTGTTCTGTCAACGGCCCCGGGGAATACGGCGCCTTTGGATCGGGCAGTGCGCGCGGTGCGCGAGCGAGCAGAAAAGTGGATCTATGGTGAGGGGGAGGATTCGCTGGCAATGGTGACGGGTCGGTGTCTGCTTGAGAGAGGCGCGACCGTGGCCGTAGCGGAGTCTTGTACCGGGGGCGCAGTAATGTCGATGCTGACCGATCCACCGGGGGCCTCCGGGTTCTTCCTGGAGGGAGCGGTGACTTACTCCAATGCTTCGAAGATTCGGCTGCTGGGGGTCAAGCCGGAGTCGATCGCGGCCCACGGGGCGGTGAGCGAGCCGGTCGCCCGGGAGATGGCGGCCGGCATTCGGCGAGTCGCCGGTGCAACCTTCGGGCTGGCCACAACCGGCATTGCCGGACCGAGCGGAGGAACCCCCGAAAAGCCGGTCGGAACGGTCTTTATCGCCTGCGCTTCAGAGCGGGAGGTTGAGGTGCTGCGGGTGCGCTTCGCCGGGGACCGCCTTGCGATAAGAACCCGCGCGGCTTATCGATTGGTGGATCTGCTCCGCCGTACACTTGCATTCCATGAGAATCGAACAACTGGTGATTGAGCGCTGCAAGAGTTGATCTTACCCAGGTCTCGGTAGGAATAATCGGAAATCGTCCAATTCAACGAAAGAGTGGGAGTTATGAAAAGCACTGCTGGCAAGAGGCAAAAGGTCGTGGAGGTACGTGAGCGCGCCATTGACGATGCGATGCTGCAGATCGAAAAGGCCTTTGGCAAGGGCTCGATTATGCGGCTGGGAGACTCCAGCCAACAGCAGGTGGAGGTGATTTCCACCGGGTCGATCGCGATTGACAATGCCTTGGGCGCGGGGGGATTGCCGCGCGGACGCGTGGTTGAGATCTTTGGCCCGGAATCATCGGGAAAAACAACCCTCACGCTGCATGTCGTGGCAGAAGCGCAGCGGCTCGGGGGGCGAGCGGCATTCATCGACGCGGAACATGCGCTCGACCCGGTTTATGCGCGCCGCCTGGGTGTAGATGTGGACAACCTGCTCATCAGCCAACCGGATCATGGCGAGCAGGCGCTGGAGATCGCGGATATTCTGGTCAAAAGCGGAGCGGTGGATGTAATCGTCGTCGACTCTGTCGCGGCGCTGGTTCCAAAGGCGGAACTCGAGGGCGAGATGGGAGACACCCACGTCGGGCTACAGGCACGGCTGATGTCCCAGGCTCTGAGAAAGCTGTCTGCTCATATCAACCGATCAAAGTGCATTGTGCTCTTCACCAACCAGATTCGAGAGAAGATCGGCGTCATGTTCGGTAACCCGGAGACAACCCCCGGGGGACGTGCGCTGCGCTTCTACGCGTCGGTTCGCTTGGATATCCGCCGAATCGCTGCGATCAAGAAGGGGGACCAGGTTGTGGGCAACCGAACCCGCGTCAAGGTGGTGAAGAACAAGGTCGCCCCTCCTTTCCGCAAAGCGGAGTTGGATATCATCTACAATGTAGGTTTCTCGCGTGAAGGGTCGCTGATCGATCTGGGACTCGAGGAGAACATCCTTTCCCGCAGTGGCACGTGGTACTCCTATGGCAGTGAGAGAATTGGCCAGGGAAGAGAAGGAGTGACTCGCTTTCTCCGTGCCAATCCGGACATCGCGGACCGAATTGAGGCCGCGGTGAGGGAGAAGCTGAATCTGCCGTTACGGAAACCTACTGCGGAGGGGAGCGGTGAAGCCAAATCTCCGGCCGCTGCGGCGGAAAAGCCGAGCGCTTAGGATTTGCAGTACAATAGGCTCGATGGGCTTGGTGGCTCAATTCACCACGTTTGAATCGAGCAGTAAAGTTCGTAGCCGTCGCAATAGCAGTGCATTGCGACGGTTGCGGCGTTTCTGGTGGGAACGGAGAAGGAACCTGGTGGGTGGGACGACCAGCCTGCCCCCTCTCTTTCGTGGTCGCTTGCCTTGATGAACACCGGAGCCGCTGATAGTTTAGTAGCGTCTGAGCAGATACCTCGCCAACTGCTTGAAGAGCCGTAAAATCGGCATCTATCTTCTTGTCCCCGAAGGGCAATTCGCATGATGACCAGCGCCGATATTCGACGCAGATTTCTGCAGTACTTCGCTCAACAGAACCACCGGGTGGTTCCCAGTTCTCCGCTCGTCCCGCATGGGGATCCGACGCTGCTTTTCAGCAATGCCGGCATGAACCAATTCAAGAATGTTTTCCTGGGCAACGAGACGCGTGAATACCAGCGAGCGGCGTCGGCGCAGAAATGCGTGCGAGCCGGGGGAAAGCACAACGACCTGGAGAACGTCGGCCGTACGGCCAGACATCACACATTCTTCGAGATGCTGGGGAACTTCTCTTTTGGGGACTACTTTAAGGAGGAGGCGATCGTCTTCGCCTGGGATCTGCTGGTCCGGGACTTCGGCCTCGACAAGAAGCGGCTGTGGGTCACCGTGTTCCGAGAAGATGATGATGCGGCACTCTTGTGGAAGAAGGTCGCGGGCCTTCCGGATGAGCGCATTCAGCGAATGGATGAAGCCGATAACTTCTGGTCGATGGGGGAGACGGGTCCATGCGGTCCCTGCTCGGAGATTCACTATGATTTTGGTGTAGGTGCGGGGACTGGCGAATCGCCCGCCGACCCCAACTCCGACGGCAATCGTTTTGTGGAGATCTGGAACCTGGTCTTCATGCAGTACGAGCGTTCATCCGACGGGACGATGACGCCGCTGCCCAAGCCGTCCATTGACACCGGCATGGGACTTGAAAGATTGGCGTGTGCCACTCAAGGCGTCGTTGCTACGTGGGATACCGATCTCTTCACACCCCTTTTCGGGGCAATCTCAGAATTGGTCGGTCAGCCCTACGTGAAGGAGAGTGAAGCCGGTTTCTACTTCAGGGTCATTGCAGACCACATCCGTTCCGCCTCCTTCCTCATCTGCGACAATGTTTTTCCCTCCAACGAATGGCG
>JALXCG010000719.1 GCA_026991065.1 Gemmatimonadota bacterium
TCCCCGCTCTCCCCGCTCTCCCCGCTCAATGCCCTCCGCCCGGCACCCTTCGCAGCGCCGCGCTCCAGCCATCCGGTCAGCGTTCGATGGTGTAGAGCAGGTCTGCGCTGTTGGCGGCCCCGGTCTCTCCCTCCAGCGCCCAGTGGCGGTTCAAGCGATAGCGGGCACGCAAAGCGCTGGCGGCATTGAAAAGCCCCAGGCCGTAGCTGGCCCAAAGACGGGGGGTGATGTGGGTGCCGAGGATCAGTTCGCTCTCCTCGATCTCCCCGTCGGTGGCGATGCGCGCCTCCTCGACTCCCAGGCGATCCGCCACACTGCGCACCAGAAGCCCGCCCCCCTGAACCCCGAGCATGGCGAGGGCGGCGCCCAGACGATCCTCCTCCGCGTTACTGGACTCCGCGCTGCGCCCGTGGCCCAGAAGAATGTAGGAGAGCGCATCGGCGTCATCCATGGCCGGCTCAGAATAGAGCGTGACCGTGGGCTGGAGCGCCGATCCGCCCACCTCAAAGCCGGCGATCACACCATCCTCGGCACGGCGCCGGGCACGAAAATCGAGCCCGGGATCTTCCAGTGGCCCCGCGGCAAAGACCACGCGGCCCCGCTCGATCTCCAGATCCTGGCCAAACGCCCGGTAGGTGCCATCCACCAGTCGCAGCTCTCCGGTCGCGGTGGGCGGAACTGCCAGGCCGGCGGACTGCAGGCGCAGATGACCCTGCGGGTGAGCCGCCAGACCGAAGCCTTCGACGGCAAGGTCCGGTCCCAGATCAAGCCGCAGATCGAGTCCCAAATCAAAGGGTGGCGGCGGAGGCGCGGCGGGTTCACGCCCGATCACGACCACATCGGGATCGATCGGCACGGCGGGAGAGGGGGGCGCGGCGAGCACCAGGCGCCCCTCGGGCAGGCCCAGGCTGCCGCCGACGTGAACCTGACGATCGCGCCAAGTGGCGTAGGCATGGGGCGAGATCTTGAGCCAGAGGCCGGGGGCGGAGGCGACCAGGAACTCCTCACCATGGACCTCCAGCGAACCCGCCGGAGCGGGCCGCAGCCGGGCAGCCCCGGTGAGATCGAGGCGGCTGCCGGCGGAGTGGATCTCTCCGCTCAGCACCAGAGAGTCGTTCCGCGCAGTCGCAATGCGCGCATTGAGGTGGCGATACTCGGCGCCGAGAAGCGGCACGTCGAAACCGGCCTCAACCACTTCGGCCCGGCCGCGGAGGCGCGGCGCGGAGAGAGTGCCGGTGGCGTGCAGATCGAGGGCGGCGGCACCGCTCAGCTCTTCCAGGTCCGGGAGGAGGGGCTCGATGAAGGAGAGATCGGGAATGCCGCAGCGAAGGTCGCCCCGCAGATCAGCCTCGCTCCAGGTGCCCGCGGGTGGCGCAAGGCCGCTGGCAGCCGCCTCAACATCAGCGAATCCCGGCACCGCCAGATCGAGCAGCGCGTGGAAGGCGGTGGCGGAGGCCTCACCCCGGGCGTAGCAGCGGCGCACTGGAAACTGCTGATTGCTCGCGGCGAGCCGCAACCTGCCGGCGGCAAGCGCGGCCTCCATGGAGGCTTGCAGTTGCGGGGCGGCAATGGCCTGGGCACAGGCCGAGAGCCGGCCCTGGAGAAGGAGCGGGGAGGCAGCAAGCAGGCCGTTGAGCGGCGCCAGATCGACTCCGCTCAGGGTCAGATCCAGCAGCGGTGGCCGGGCTGCGGCAGCGGTCGCGGCAATCGGCTGGGCCCGCCACCCGGCCGCGAGGTTCATCTCCGCAGCGCCACTGCGCCAACGAAAATCTTCCAGGGAGAAGGTGCCGGGGCTGAACCGCAGATGGGCGTCGCGGGCCAGGCGGGCACGGGCGCCCCCCCAATCCGCGTCGCAACGGACCAGATCACCGCTCCAGAGGGTGTCAACGGCGTCGATGCGCCCGAGCAACTCCGCGGAGAGCGCCCCCGAGGCACCGGCGAGGTCCAGTTGCAGCGTGTGATCGGCGGCTGTTCCGGCAGCATGCAGGTGCAGAGCACCCAAGGTGGCAGTGGAGGCGCGCAGTTCAGCGGCCCGCAGGTCGATCCAGAAGCTCCGGGCCGGCGAGAGGTCACCGGCCACCCGCCAGGCACGGCAAGAAGCAGAGGCCAGGCCCAGGGAGTCGCCGGCGAATTGGAACCAGAGGGCCGGCTGGGGGAGCGTGCCGGTGATGGCGCCATCACCCCGGAGTTCACCGCGCACTTCGAGCGCCCGGTCCGCTCTCGCTCCTTCCGGCGGCGCCGGCGATTCCGGCAGAAGCGCCGCCAGCGAATCCACCTCCAGGCTCCAGGCGCAGTCGATCGCGCCATCCGGCCGAAACGGAATCCGGCCGCGCAGGAGCACCCGCAGCGGGGCGTGCGGGGCGTTCGGATCGGTCTCCAGGTGATGCAGATCGAGCCCGGTGCGATTGCCGTCGGCGGCCAGGCTCCAGGCCAGTGATGGCAGCGGGGCCGCGCCCGAAGATGGCGGGCGAGCGGTCTCGAAAGCGGCGGAAAGGGCGAAAGCGGTGGTGTCTCCGGCAACGCTCAAGCTGCCGGCGGGCGAGGCGACCGGCAGGCCGGGCCAGGCAAGATGCCGCCACTGAAGATGGAGTGCGGCACGGGGTGAAGCGAGCGCCGGGTCGGCGGGAAGAAATGGGTTGATCTCCACCCGCGCTGCGAGGTGTGCGGTGTCCGCCACGGCGGCCAGAGCGAGCGCAAGGTCGCCGGTCGCGCGCAGCGAATCGAGGCAACCATCTACCTGCCACTGCCCCCGGGCATGGGCGGTTGCGGCATCCAGGGTCCACTGCAGGTCCACCCCCAGCGAGTCCGCGCCCCAGCCGGTCAGCGCGGCACTCAGGTCAAGAGTCCCTTGTGGCGCACCGAGTTTCAACTGCTCAAGGAAGAGCTGCTGCCCACCGGCCTGCAGCGACAGGCTGAGCGAATCGAGGGCGGGCAGCGGTTCCGGGGTCGCCAGGGAGAGCCGCCGCAGGCGGCACTCTTCCAGGCTGACCGCGATCGGCAGCGAGAACCGCCGCAACGCTTCAACACTGGAACGCAGATCCGCCGGCGGCGCGGCAGCGGTGTCCGGCGCGGGGACCGTGCGCAGATCCACCCCCCCGATGATCAGGCGGGTCACGGCCAGCTGCCGGCGCAGCAACGCCATGGGGCGCCACTCCAACTCCAGCGACGCTACCGCACAGTGGGTGGCCGAGTCCGCGTAGGCAACTTCCTGAAGGTGCAGCGGCCCCAGAAGAGAGCCCTCAACGGCAGCGAGTTGCAACCGGCCGCCGACCAACGCCGCACCCCTTTCAAGGGCGAAACGAGCGCCTCCGGGAGTGGCCACGAGCCACACCAGTCCCGCCAGCAGAAGAAAGAGTGCAGCGAGCAGCAGGAGCGCGGCGCGGCGCAACCAGCGCAACACGCCGGCAGCTCCCGGGCGGGGGCCGCGAGAAGCGGGGAAAAGCGGCGCTTCTGTCATAGCTCCGGGCCCAGGGCAAGGTGGAATTCCGGCCCCCCCGCGACGCCGAGAGGCCAGCCCAGGTCGGCCCGGATCAAGCCGATGGGCGAGCGCCAGCGCAGGCCACTGCCCGCCCCGAAATGGAGCCCGGTCAGGCCGGTCGCCCACGTGTCGATGGCATCGCCGCCATCCCAGAAGGTCGCCCAACCCCAGTGCTCCGTCAGCAGCAACTCCAGCTCCAACCCAAAAGTCAGCAGATGCGGTGCGCCCACCGGGTCCCCGTTGCGATCCCG
>JALXCG010000720.1 GCA_026991065.1 Gemmatimonadota bacterium
AGGGGGGACCTGCCGACTCGGCCGGGATCCGTGGCGGAGATATCGTCGTCGGCATAGAGGGCGACGAGATCCGGAACATCCAGGATTTTACCTTGGCGCTGCGGGCACACGAACCGGGTGACAATGTGCCGGTTGTGGTGCTTCGGGATGGCGTGCGGCGCACCTTCGCGGTGACTCTTGGGCGTCGAGGCCAGGGCTCGGGCGGTGAGCATCCACACACCGAGGGCGGCGCCGAGGCCGGCCACCACCCACACGCGGCCGGGCCACATCATTCAGCTCCGATCTACGATTCGCGCGAGGTGCACCTGCGCAACACACGACAACTCACCTTTGGCGGTGAGAATGCGGAGGCTTACTTCTCCCCGGATGGGACTCAACTGGTTTACCAAGCGACCTCGCGCGAGGCCAAGGCGGCCGGAGGTTGCGATCGGATCTATGTTTATGACCTCAAGTCCGGCAAGATCCGACAGTTCTCCAGTGGCGAGGGAAGAACCACCTGCGCCTATTTCAGCTACCCCGATGCGGACCGCATCCTGTTTGCCTCGACACACGGAGCCGGGCCGGATTGTCCGCCTGTTCCGGATCATTCGCAGGGCTATGTTTGGCCGCTCTATGACAGCTATGACATCTATATCGGCCCGGCCGACGGTAGTGGAGAGTTGACCCCACTCACCTCTTCACCCGGGTATGACGCCGAGGCTACGTGGTGCCATCAGGGCGGCCGGATCATTTTCACTTCGACCCGTGATGGTGATATTGAACTCTACAGCATGAATGAAGATGGTTCCGATGTCCGTCGCCTCACACATACTCCCGGATATGATGGTGGCGCATTTTACAATGCGGACTGCACACAGATCGTGTGGCGCGCGTCGAGGCCGGAGGGAGAGGCTCTGGACGACTACTTCCGCCTCCTGAACCAGGGGCTGGTCCGTCCCAGCCACCTTGAGATCTATGTAATGGATGCGGACGGAACCAATGTCAAACAACTGACGCACGACGGCGCCGCGAATTTCGGCCCCTATTTCCATCCCAGCGGGAAGAAAGTGATCTACGCATCCAACCGGGCATCGAGCAATGGACGGGAGTTTGATCTCTTCATGGTGAGTGTGGAAGGCGGTGAACCGGAACGGATTACCTACGCCGATGGCTTTGATGGATTCCCCATGTTCAGCCCGGATGGGCGTTATCTGGTGTGGGGCTCGAATCGTCACAACGAGCTGCGCGGCGAGACCAATATCTTTATCGCCGAGTGGGTTGAGAATCCGGGCGCGGAGCAGTGAGACGCTGGGGCTGGCTGCTGCTGCTTGCTCTGTTTGTAGTGCCCCGCGCCCGGGGCGCTCCGGTCAAACCATTGAATGAGCGTGGCGGAGATCCGCGCGCGGCTTGGCAGCGGCTGGGCCCCGAAGCAAAGGAGGCCTTCATACTCGGCCTCCTGGCTGGGTTTGAAGAGAGCGCGGCGGTTGCGGAAAAGCCACCGCTGGCGGGGGTTGAGGCGAGAGACCTGGTGGCGCGGGTGACCGATGATCTGGACGCCTTCTACGCCGATGGATCGAATGCCTATACGCCATGGCTGGCAGCAGCTGTGGGAGCCCTGCGGGACAACGGCGTTGATTCTGCCTTCTTGCCGGCCGCTGCGGCCATCGACTCGCTGCGCGACGCTGCCCGCGCGGCATGGCTGGCGGCGCATCCGAAGGCGGCGCGGCGGGCGCGACGGCGGGCCGCTGGAGCCGCCCACTTGCCGGTTGCCGCGCAGCCAGCGTCACGAGGAAATGGTTGTCAACAATTCCAGGAGTGGATCCTGGCGGAGTTCCAGCGGAGTGATGGCTTGGATGACTCGGCGTTGCTCGAGAAGATCGCTGCGGGCAAAGTCGAAGTCGCCGGCGGAAAAGTTACGATAGAGTCTGGAGAGACTCGGGAACACCGGGACCACGTCTTCCAAGATGTATTGTTTCATTTTATGAGTCGGGACACGAGTGCGACTGCTGATTCGTGCACCGCTGTTGTGGTGCTGGTCGATGGTGTGCCGGCGCGGCTGGACGGTGTGCCGCAGTTGGTACGCAACCGTGCCCGCCGTCGTCATTGAGATTGAAAAGAGCGTGAGCGTAATACCTGCGCCCGATTGAGGGCCTCCCTCAGGATGGAGTTGAGCAATGTTATCGAACCCTCTGAAACTGGCGAAGTCGCTCCCGTTCGCCATTTCCGCGGTCGTCGGCCTGACCACGGCCGCTTCCGCCATGCCTCAGGCTCGGCCCGAGGCGCTTGCACGGATTCGGCAGGAAGGCCGTTTCGATCAGTTCGTTGAATTGATGCAGAACCATGCCGCGGTTCACGAGTGGGCGCCTTCGCCCCTGCGCCCCAATGGGCCCGGCGCCGCAACTGCGGATTCGATCTATTCGTTGGTTTTTCTGGTCGAGTTCCCTGACCAGGCAGCGGATCAGACCGAACACTCCCCGGGGCACTTCGAGGAGATGCTTTTTTCCAAGGACCAATTCCCCACTGGCAGTGTGCGTGACTACTACACGGAAAACTCCTATGGCCAGTTCGCCTTTGCCGGTGGTGTGACGGCAGTGTGGTACATGGCTCCACACAACCTGGCAGGCTACTACTGTAACGCCGATGGGATACCCGGGACTCCCGACGACTATGGTATGGGGGGAGGCGCGCAGTCGGTCGCCGGCTTGATCCAGGATATGGTCAACCTGACGGACGATGAGATCGACTTCTCTCTCTACGATGCAGATCATGACGGCACGGTAGAGTCCTTCTTTCTGATCCATGCCGGACCCGGCGCGGAAGCTACCGGCGATCCCAATGACATCTGGTCGCACCGTTCGTCGGTGAATATCCTCACCAACGATGGCGTCCGGTTGCGCGATTACACGACAGAGCCGGAAGATGGGAAAGTCGGCGTGTTCGCACATGAGTTCGGCCATGTGCTGGGGCTGCCGGATCTCTACGATACTGATTACTCCTCAGCAGGGGTCGGGAACTGGAGCATCATGGCCAGCGGCAGTTGGACCGGCGGCGGTGTGCTCCCGGTTCATTTCGACGCCTGGAGCAAAGTGGATCTTGGCTGGGTCGATCCTGTCGTCATCGAACTCAAGGATGTGATGCAGAATCCGTTTTCGATCCCGCGAGTAGAAGATCATCCGGTTATCTACAAACTGCCGGTGGTTCAAGCGCCGCAGTGGGAGTATTTTCTGGTTGAGAACAGACAGAAGGTCCTGAACGATGGTGAATTGCCGGGAGATGGACTGCTCATCTGGCATTGCGACGATGCTCGCTTTGACAATCGTCGCGAGGGGAAAGACCCCCTGAATCTCTCGCCGCACTATCTGGTTACGGTTGAGGAGGCCGATTGCTACGAAAATTCCTGGGTCTATTGGGAGTCCGACGGCGTTCCCGGCAGTTTCGAATTGGAGCAATCGAGCGGCGCAAGTGGTGATTCCGGAGATCCATTTCCCGGGCGCTATGAAAACCGCAATTTCCATGCCTCTACTTGGCCCAATTCGCATGCCTACAATGGCAATGATGCGGATTCGCACTGTGCGGTTCTGGAGATCTCCGATTCCGCCGACACCATGACCGCCATTTTCGACGTCGCACGTGTCCTGCCGGTGCTTGAAGTCGTGGGCAACCATACCGAAGACACCATCGGAGGCGACGGTGATGGCCGTGGCGAGTCCGGCGAAGCGATCGAGTTGGTGCTCGATCTCTCCAGTGTGTGGGGAGATGCGCCCGGTGTCACCGCGGTTCTCTCCACCGACGATCCCAGGGTATCGATTACCGATCCCAACGGGAGTTTCGGCGATCTGGCGGGCGGGTCCCAGGGCGACAACGCCGCAGACCCGTTTGGCTTGACCATTGGCACGATCGAAGGTGCCCAGGTGGTGGACTTTGAACTTGAGATCACGTCGCAGCCCATGGGGCAGGCGTATGTTTCACACGCCAGTTTTCAGATGGTTCTGGGCTGGCCCGACGTGCTGCTGGTTGATGATGATGGCGGCGCGGATCGAGAGGCTGCTTTTCGCACCGCTCTCGCAGCCGGTGGAATGGCGGTCATTGACGAGTGGTCAGTCGCGGAACAGTCCGGGACGGTTCAGAATCCCTTCACTACCGGTAACCGAACCATTGTCTGGGTGACCGGTGAAGAGAGTAGCGCAACACTGACTGCTGAGGATCAGGCAGCCCTGGAACCGCTGCTTGCCGCGGGAACCAACTTCGTTCTGAGTGGCGAAAACTGGGCGGAAGATGCGGCCGCGGCTGATTTCTACTTCCACACCCTGCATCTGCAGGTGGACAATCCCGCGACCGGGGACCCGGTCGTGTCGGGAGTCGCGGAAAACGAGGTTTTCGGTGTGTTCGCCGAAAAGCCCCTGGTGATTCTCCAGGCCTCCCCATCTTCGCTAACTCCGCTTGATGAAGCCTCCGCGGCGATTGCCTATGCACCATCCACCGGAACAGCCGCTATAACCTACAATGGGATGCCCAGTGCTACGACCCATAAAGTAGTGGCCTTTGGCTTTGACCTGGGCATGGGGCAGGATCCGGAAGTGGTCTGGCAGTACCTCATCAGTGCGGTGGAATGGATGCCACGCGGAGTTGAGGGGGGGCGTCCAGTGGTGCCGGCGCCGACTCGGTTGGTCCTGGAGCCGAACGCGCCCAATCCGTTCAATCCCCGTACCACGATAACGTTTGAGGTGCCGGCCGAAACCCACGCCGCGCTCCGGATCTACGACTTGCGTGGTGGATTGGTGCGAACGCTGCTCGATCGGGAGTTGATGGCCGGGCGCCATTCGGTGCAGTGGAACGGCACCAGTGATGCGGGTCTGTCGCTCGCCAGCGGTGTCTACCTCTATCGCCTCGAAACCAAAGAGGAAACCCTGACCCGCAGGATGCTCCTGCTCAAGTGATGGATATGGCCCGGAGACCGATGGATCTTGGTCTCCGGGCCACCGCGCTTCCCACCACGAGTGGTGGGCACTACTGAAGTGCCGAGAGCATCTCCCAAACACACTCCATGTCGGCGAGATTTCCCGAAAGGTCGGCCGGCGCGAGGAGATCTTCGACACTCTTGACGGCTGCTTCGGCCGCAGTCGTCGCCGCCTCGTCGGTGCCAACGAAGTCGATGCAGCAGAGTTGAACCTGGCTGCGAATCAGGCGCACGGTTCCGCGGGCGAAAATTCGTGCCATCGCCGCGGTGACCGCGGCGTCCTCGTGCCCCTGCTCGGCATGGGCCGCCGCCTGGCGACAAAAGGCTGCCGCAACCTCGCAGCGGGCGATCTGGTCCGCGAGCGCGAACATGACGGCCTGGTGGCGCGTGAGCCGTGTCTTGTGACAATGTTGCAGTGTTTGGTTCAGTCCGCGGAACGCCCGCGCAACCAGGGCTGCGCCCACGCTGTCTTTCGATTGCGCCTGCAGTTCATCGAGTCGCTGCGCGGCCGTTTCGTAGTATTTCCCCTTGGAACGGACGGTCTCCTTCCAGCGGAACATCGAAATGATCTGCTGCTGAATCTCGCTGGTTCCCTCGTAAATGGTGAGAATGCGCGCATCTCGACGGATCTTCTCTACCATGTACTCGTGGGTATAGCCATAACCGCCATGCGCCTGAACCGCCGCATCGGCGGCTCGATTGGCGGCCTCGGTGGCCCACAGTTTGGCGATCGAGCCTTCGACCTGCATCCCCTCGACCCCACTGTCAAGAATGTCGGCGATCTCGTGGATATAGGCACGCCCGGCTGCGATGTCGATCCAGTGCGGAATCAGAAGTTTGAACGCGTATCCCTGCTTCTCAATGAGCGGTGATCCAAACTGCACTCGAACCTTCGAGTAGGCAAGAGCCCGTGCGAGGGCACTTTGGCCACCACCGAGGCCCAGCGCACCGACCATCAGACGGGTGTAGCCGAATACCATGTTGGCTTGCTTCAGCCCTTCGCCCTCTTTGCCGCCCAGAAGATGCGCGGCAGGAACCTCAACCCCTTCCAGAATGACGCTGGTGGTGTTCGACAGCCGAATGCCGTGCTTCTCCTCCTTCTTGCCCGGGGCGATTCCGGGAGTGCCTTTCTCGACCACAAAAAAACTGGGGCCGTTTGGCGTCCGAGCAAGTACGGTGTAAAGATCCGCGACCCCCCCATTGGTAATGAATTGCTTGGCGCCATCCAGGCGATAGGCCCGAACCTCTCCATTGTCATCCAGCAGAGGCGTGGCCGTGGTTCGCAGAGAAGCCAGGTTGCTTCCGGCCTCCGGTTCGGTAACGGCGTAGGCCACAATCAGCCCCTCCTCCGCAATGCGACCGAGCCAGCGGCTCTTTTGCTCTGCTGTTGCGCCGACCAGAATGGGATCGGTGCCCAGGCAGATCCCCAAGAATGCCGTGGCCAAACCAAGATCGGCGGCAGCCATCTCTTCGGATACCACACAGATATCGCGTGCGCCGCCGCCAAGTCCGCCGGTCTCTTCGGGGAGGAAAACCAGATGCAGGCCCAACTCGGGCGAGAGCATCTTACGAATCAGGTCGAGTGGAAAGATGTCGTTGGCATCAAGGTCGAGAAGCGTGGCGTCGGGCAATTCGCGGGCGACGACGTCACGCAGGGTGGCAAGGACCATTTCCCGCATCTCGGCGGGCATGCCGGCGGCTTGACTCATGGGTTTCTCCAGATCAAAGGAAAGTGCGCGGCACGTCGCCGCTTTCGCTCCCCCGGTGGGGCGATTCCGGCCGCGGTACGCGCGAATGAACGCAAGAGAATAGCACTCGCGTGCACTTGGCGGGAGGGGGTGTCCGTGGCCGTGCCGCACCTGTCACTAGAGGCGGCGAAGAGGTGTTGAATGAGGGTGAGATCAGAAAAAAAGATGATATTCGGCTCAATCGACGCTTGGTCTGGCACGATTTTCTATGGGATGCGCTCCTGAGTGCGCCTGCCGGGGGCAGTTTTTGGGAACCCGTGGAAACGACATTCAAATGAAGTGCCTTGGGGCTCCAAACGTGGTATACGCTGCACTTCACGTATTCTTGTATTCCCAAGTTGAGAGGACTTTGGATATGCCAGTATCAGACCTGACCTTTTCCATGGTGGGCTCCGGCGGCGACGGCGTGGTGACCATGGGGACCATGGTTGCGCAGTCCGCGGCGGCCGTGGGGCTCAACGTAATGAAGGTCGAGGCGTACGGACCCCAGATTCGCGGTGGCGAATCATCCTGTACGGTCCGCATCAGCTCCGAACCGATTTTTGCTCAGGGGGACGCTTCTCAAGTCCTCGTGGTTTTCAACTGGGCGGATTTTGCGCGTTTTCGCGGCGAGATCCAGGTGAGCCCGGATGCCATCGTTCTTTACGAAGCGAAAGACAAGACTCCGCGCGACCAAGTCGATCTGGGGTGCGACGAAGATGTGCGCTGGGTACCGGTTCCCTTTACGAAATTGGCCAAGAGCGCTGCCGGCACCACGCTGGCAAAGAACATTGTGACGCTCGGGCTTCTCAGCGAGCTTTTCAATATTCCGCAAGATGCGATTCTTCGCGCAATTACCAAGAAATTCAGCGCCAAGAAGGCCGCGGTTCTCGAAGCCAACCTCAAGGGGTTCCAGGCGGGCATCGAATATGCCCATGAGATCGAGGCGCAGTGCTCCGGCAAACGACTGCAGTACAAGCCGGGCGAGGCCAAACTGCTCATGTCCGGGAACGAGGCGGCTGCAGTTGGCGCCATCCACGCCGGATGTCGCTTCTTCGCCGGCTATCCCATCACACCCTCTTCGGAGATTCTGCACTATCTGTCGAAGTGGCTTCCCCGAGTGGGCGGGCGACTCATTCAGACTGAGGATGAACTTTCGGCGATTGGCGCGGTGCTGGGCGGCTCGTTCGCGGGTGTGAAATCGATGACCGCGACCTCCGGGCCAGGGCTGGCGTTGATGACCGAGATGCTCGGTCTGGCCTCCATGGCCGAGATCCCGGCCGTCATTATCGACGTGCAGCGCGGCGGTCCCTCGACCGGGCTGCCGACCAAAAGCGAACAGTCCGACCTGTGGCAGGCGCTGTGGGGATCTCACGGTGACGCTCCGCGCGTTGTTCTGGCGCCAACCGATGTTGAAGACTGCTTCCATGCCACGGTGACCGCGTTCAATATCGCGGAGGAATCGCAACTGCCGGTGATCGTGCTCTCCGATCAGTTCATTGCGCAGCGCTCGGAGTCCCTCTCCATGCTGACACTGGACCACGAAGTTGTCGGGCGTCAGGTTCCGTCGGCCGGTGATCTGGAGAACTACGAGCGCTACCGCGATACCAAATCCGGGATCTCTCCCATGTCCTGGCCGGGGATCAAGGGCGGTGAGTACCAGACCAACGGTTTGGAGCACAACGCCGACGGCTCTCCGACGTCGATGTACTTGGTGCACGAGAAGATGAATGCCAAGCGTTACCGGAAGCTCACTCCGGTCCGCGACAAATACAGCATTTACAAGCGCTATGGGTCGGAACAGGCCGACGTGGGCATCATCTGCTGGGGTTCCTCGAAGGGGCCCGTCAAAGAGGCCGTGCAGCGTGCGAACGGCCGTGGCGAAAAGGTCTCGGCATTTGTCCCGCAGTTGCTCTACCCCTTCCCGGCGAGGGAGTTCAGGGATTACCTGAAGAGCGTCCGCGAAGTCATTGTGGCTGAACTCAGCTATTCAGCACAGTTCTACAAGTATCTGCGCACGTTCCTTCAACTCCCGGAGGGGCATACTTATGTGTTCAAACGCTCCGGTGGCAAGAATCTGACTGTCCTTGAAGTCGAGAACAAGATCCAGAAGGTACTCGAGATGAGTTCCCTTCGCCGAGAGGTGCTGGTATGACAACCGTGACAACGACGCCGCAAAAGCCCGTGTTCAAGGCCAAGGACTACAAGACTGATCTCAAGCCGGTATGGTGCCCCGGGTGCGGGGACTTTGGAGTCCTCAATGCTCTGCACCGCGCGCTTGCGGAGTTGCAGATCGAGCCATGGAATACGGTCGTTTTGTCCGGGATCGGCTGCTCATCGCGCCTTCCGGGCTACGTGGCCACTTATGGGTTCAACAGCGTTCATGGGCGCGCACTTCCAATCGCAACCGGCGTCAAGGTGGCGCGGCCCGATCTCACCGTAGTGGCGACCGGTGGTGATGGCGACGGTGTGGCGATTGGCGGCAATCACTTCATTCATGCTTGCCGGCGCAATATCGACATCACCTACATCCTGATGGACAATGAGATCTACGGTCTCACCAAAGGGCAAGTGGCACCAACCACTCCAACGGGCGACAAGACCAAGTCCACTTTCTGGGGCAATCCCGAGCCTTCGGTAGATCCCTGTGAACTGGCCATATCGACTGGTGCCAGTTGGGTGGGCCGGGGTTTCTCCGGTGACATGAAAGGGTTGGTCAAACTCGTGGTGGACGCACTGAACCATCATGGGTTTTCGTTCCTCAATATCATGTCTCCTTGTGTGACTTTCCGCGGGGATGATCAGTTCGCTCTATTGAAGGAGAAACTGCAACATGTCCCCGAGGATCATGATCGCACCAGTCGCCGTGCCGCACTTCTATATACGCGCGAGACTGATGTGCTGACGACCGGTGTGCTCTATGAAGTGGAGAAACCGTCGCTGCTCGATCAACTTGAAGATGTGCGGCAGCGCTCGATGGTGGATTCCCATGTGCCGACCACCCAAGATCTATTGAAGGATTTCTATCCCTCCTTCTAGCTGACTGCGGACAGGCCCCGGAAATGAGCAAGCTCTATTTCCGGGGCTTCCTGTTTTCTGTTCTGGGCGTCTGCTCTTCCGGTGCAGTTCGTGGTGGCCGTCATGCATGAGCCGCAGAATGCGTTAGGATTGGAGCGGGGCGCCCGGCATCTTTCTGCTGCGGCATCCACAACGACCTGCCGCAGGCAGGCAGAAGCAACCCAGTGAGGATCCGCGGATGCGACCATACTACCTGGCGATTCTCCTCGCCCTGACCACGAGCAGTCTTCCGGCGCAGGGCGCCTCGGTTGACTTGACACAGCGTGCCCTTGGCGGGCCGGCTTTGGCCTTGGCGCATGGCTCTGGCTACCTCTACCAGGGGGCCGGCAGCGCGCTCCAAGTGCGTGATGAACTGAGTGGAGACCTGCTTTTCGAGGTCCATGCAGAGGGGCCCATCCGAGGCCTGGCTTGGAGTGAATCTCACCTGGTCGCGGCGGTTGACGCCGCGGGGTTGGCAGTCTTCTCCCTGGCCGATCCAGCCGCGCCGGAACTCCTGACCACGCTGGAACTCGGTGCATCTGCGCTGGCCGTTGATCTGGTTGATACGCTCGCACATGTTGCCGCCGGAGCGGGGGGTTACTTCATCGTCGATCTGGCCAAACCTTCCAAACCCAAGCTGCTCGGCCATCTTGTCACCGAAGACTACGCTTATCGCGACCTGGAAGCTGAACCCGGGCGCTCCATTGTCGCCAGTAACGATGCCATCTGGTGGATCGACACCGAGGACCCGGCGGAGCCTTTCGTTGCCGGTGGTCTGGGCGGAATCGGTGATCCGCGTGGCGTTGACCTGGTCGGGAATACCGCATACGTAGCTGCCGGCGCCAACGCGCTTGAGATTGTTGACGTGAGTCAACCCGATCTGATGACGCGTCTCGGGGGGCTGCCGGCGGGTGGTGAGGCTGTTGCCGTAACCGTTGTGGACACCTTGGCCCTGATCGCGGATCAAGTGCGGGGAGTCCGAGTCGCTGCGGTGGCGAATCCCCACGCGCCGATTGAGAGGGGGGCGGTCAATACGGCGGTCGCTGCTGCGAGCCTGGTGGTGTCCGGCAATAATCTGGTAAGTGTGGGAGGATCGACCGGCGGTCTGGACATTGTCTGGTTTGGGCAGCCGGACCATCCACAAGTGGTCTCATCCTACTACACTGGTGGACGTTGCGCCGGCAGCGTGGCGATTCCGGCGGGGGTTGCTGTCGGAGTCGGCACGGGCGGAGTCGAACTGCTTTCGGCGACCAACCCGTTCTTCTTGGAGCAGGTGTCGCGAGTAGAAACCAACGGTTCAGTGCTTGCGATCGATGCCGTGGATGGTTTGGTCTTTGCCGCGCAGGGGACTGAAGGCTTGGCGATCATCGACGCGGTGGTCCCGAGCGAGCCCCATCTGCTGGCCACGATCACCGGCGATGCATCCTGGGATGGCGTTTCGGTAAACGGAAACTATGCCTACATGCTCGCGACCGAAAGCCGAAGGGTGCGGGTTGTTGATGCGACTCACGCCGATGTGCCGCTGCTCTCCGCGGCTGTCGTCTCCTTCGATGAACCGGTCGCCGGAATCGCCACCGGTGACTCATTGGTTTTCGTCGGCCTTGCTGGTCAGGTCGGCAGCGACGCAGGCTTGGCCGTGTTGGATGCGAGCCTACCGATTGCGCCGGAACAGGTTGGCACATTGCGCGGCTACGAGAATGTCTACGGCGTCGCGAGCGCCGGGGGGCGGGCCTTCCTGGCAGCGGGCACAGCCGGATTGATCCCGGTTGATGTGAGCCGGCCGCAGTACCCCCTGGCACAGCTTCCCTGGCGACCGACCGAGGGCGCGGTGGTCGCGGCATCGATCCGCGGCGATCGCGCGGCCCTGCTGCTGCGCCTTGAAACGCGGGATGCCCTGGTCTATCTGGATGTCACGGAGGGCGATTTGCCCAGGGAATTGGGGCGCTACGAAGCCACTTTTCTTGGCGATCGTGTGGTCTGCGAATCGGACTCGGTAGTACGGGTCAGTGGACCGCTGACCGGGGTGGCGACTTTGCGCATCGATGAGTCCGTGGGAATTCTCGAGCCGGTCGGTGGCGCGACGCCTCCCCTACAGGCCGCCCTCGCTCCGCCGTCACCCAATCCGTTCAATCCATGGACGATTCTGGCTTTTGACACGCAGCGCGCCAACAGCAAAGTAGATCTGACGGTCTATGATCTGCAGGGACACAGTGTGCGGCAATTGTTGTCGGAGGTGGTCCCCTCAGGGCACCACGAAGTTCGCTTTGATGGCCGCAACGATCGCGGTGATCCATTGGCCAGCGGTGTCTACGTTGCTCGCCTGGATGTCGGCGGAGAGCGGCTTCTGCGGCGGATGATTCTGCTGCGCTGACCCGGGCTGCGCGCCATTCTTTCGTCGCGGCGTGCTTTGCCGAGAGGCGGATCCGGGAGCCCCCGGACCCGCC